>JBBSIY010000064.1:0-12247 GCA_038257785.1 Lysobacterales bacterium | reverse complement strand
TCAGCGCTCATACCTCCGTACTTCATCGCCTTGGCAGCCTCTGCGTTCAAGCGCCGCGCCATCTCGTCACTATCAGAATTGAACGACACCGACACGCCAGCATTAGCGAGCAGCGCGGCTTGATACGGCGTGCCGTCATAGGCTTCAAGCTTGTAGCTCCACCAGTCGGAAAATGTCGAAGCGCCCGCACCAATTGACGCCATCTCTGGCGCTACTTTGTAGCCTTCCAGCACATGCTGAAAGGTCACGCCGCGCAGGCCAAAATCTTGCGCAAGGCGCACAAACATCAGAAGCTCATCGGCGCGATACGAATGGATATGGATGAAGCGCTGGCCGGCGAGAATCTCGGCGAGGGCTTCGAGCCTTAGATCACGTCGAATGAGAGAGTTTTTCTTCCCCGCTCGCTCCGCCGCATACGCGCGAGCGGCGTTGAAGTGTTCGCGCATGATCTGCTCAACGCCCATCCGGGTCTGCGGATAGCGACTAGAAAAACTGTCGCCCCAATTCGACTGCTTGACGTTCTCGCCGAGCGCAAATTTGACGCCCGCAGGTGCGCCTTGCAGGAGGAGGCCGTTAGCGTCTGCACCCCAGCGCAGCTTGATGACAGCGTTTTGTCCACCCATCGGATTGGCCGAGCCGTGCAGCAAATTGGCCGTCGTAACCCCACCTGCGAGCTGGCGATAGATGTTGATGTCGGTCGGATCGATCACGTCGCCCACCCGTACTTCGGTGGTCACCGCATGCGACGGCTCATTGACACCACGCGATACAGCCGTGTGCGAGTGCGCGTCGATAATGCCAGGCGTTAGCTGCCATCCAGACGCATCAACGACGCGCGCATCGGCGGGAACTTTCAGCCCCTGCCCGAGCGCAGCAATCTTGCCGTTGCGTACCAACAATTCGCCGTTCGGAATCAGGCCTTGCGTGGTGTTGGTCCATAAGGTTGCGCCTCGAATTAGCACGACCGAGGGCTGTTTAGCCTCCGCACGCGCGTACTCTCCTGCGGGGTAACCGACGAAAGCTGGAATGCCTTTCCGTGACACATGCGCGGGTTTCCCCTTAGGCTCCACATCGACTGCGGCGGCGGCGATATCTGCCTCGACATTGACCTGCCGACCGTCGGCCAAGGTGCGGAAGCCGCGCGCACCGCGCTCATCCAAACTAAAGCGGATTCGCGACAGACCAACGCTGCCGCCAAACAACGAAGCCGGCGGCAGACCGATGACTCCATCACCCTCACGCTTAAGTTTGAAGGTTGTTTCGCCAGCCACGACATCTAGCGACTCACCGTCGCCGGCGACCGTCCATTGGGTCGGTCCCACACCATCCGACCAGCGCAATGTCCAGCTGCCCACCGCCATTGCTGGTGCAAGCGGCTGCAATTCATACCTGCGACCCTCGACCCAGACCTCAAATATCTTCGCCTCATCGCTACGAAACAGGGTCGCGTCGGCAACCAGAAGGTTGGCGAGCTGGCCTACGCTGATTCGACCCAGACGTGCCGATTCGCCGACCAACGCAGCTGGCGTTACCGTTAAGGCGGCCAGTGCCGCATCTTCCGACAAGCCTGCCGCGACCGCTTTGCGCAGATTGGGCCAGAAATTCTTTTCTGCATCCGCTAGGCCATTCAGCGTAAGTGCAATCTGTGCGCCCGCCGCCGCCACCCGAGCCGGATTGGCGGCCGCTTGCTCCCAGTGCTGCAGCTCCGCTAAGGACGTAGAAAGTGCAGCCTCGGCATCCTCTACCGCAGGTGCCTCGGGATAGCTAAGCGGCAAAATGATTGGCAAACCTGCCGTACGGACCGCGTCCAACACCCGGTACTCGTAACCGCTTCCGAGGAGCACGGCGGAGAAACCAAATTCGTTGCGCAACTTGGCGATGCGGCCGACATCCAGCTCATCATCGAGTTGGAAGAAGATCCGCTGCGTACCTGATATGACGGGCGCGAGTGCGTCTAAGGCCAGATTGGCTTCACTCTTTGCCACGCGGCCCGCAGCACGCGTATCGGCCCGCCACTGCGCGTCCAGCAAGGTCTGCCGAATCAAGGCGATCGCGCCCATCATAGAGCCGGGGTATTCGCTGCAATAAGCGAAATCGAACCCGACGTGCTGGGCCACATCGGCACGCAGCTGCAGCGCATTGTTGCGCGGTGCGTCACGCAAGCTAATCAAAGCGCTCGTACCGCGAAATATGCCCGCCTCTGGAGCTGCCAGCGCCGCAACGAAGCCAAGATCACGCATCGCCTTTACGTCATCCGCCACCGGGACTAAGGCCTGCGCGACTGACAGTTCGGGCCGTACTCGGCGATTCCAGTGGCGCGCGCCTGGCTGATCAAGCTGTTGCTCGTGAGGCGCTTGCGCATTCGATGCAGCGGCAATGCCGCCTTTGCGCATACCGGTCGGTACACCAACGGTAGCGGCGAGATCAATGAGTCCTGCAAACACCGTTTTGCCCTGCAGGTCGCGTGCTTCTGCGCCGGCGGGCAGCTGATCCCCCGCAGTTACCGCCGCTATCCGGCCGTCGCGAATCTCGATAACACCATGCTCAATAACGCGACCAGGCTGAGTGACAATACGTGCGTTGTGCAGAGCAACGTGTCTCGACGGCCGCTCAGCGACGCCTTCACTGACTACCGTTGTGGCAGTCTGCCCACCAGCGGCAGTCGCGAGCGTCGCGGCTAAGCATCCGGCTGCTAGCCGCCATAGGGTCCAACGCCTTGCTGTGTCGCCCATATCGACCGCGCCGCCTCGCACAAAAAGGGGTCAAGGATACTCGGTCAGGGCCGCCGTTAGGTCAGTCACTCGCGCGCGCGCACAAGTCGCTATAGCGCACGCGCTACCTTCCACACTACAAATTACGCACTACCGCGTTTGCGCACGATGAGCATCGCCAGCTCCATCGACTGCTCGTAGTTCAGGCGCGGATCGACGCTCGATAGGTAGGCGCGCTCGAGATCGGACTCGATCAGCTCACGGGCACCACCCAAACATTCCGTGACGTTCTCACCGGTTAGTTCAAGGTGGACGCCACCTAGGCGGGTGCCGGCTGCGGCATGCACATCGAATGCACGCTCCAGCTCGCGGTGTATGTTCTCGAAGCGACGTGTCTTGTACCCATTGCCGGTGCTTTCGGTGTTGCCGTGCATCGGATCGGCCACCCACAGCACGCGTCGGCCTTCGCGCCGCACTGCATCAAGCAATGGTGGCAATCCGCTTTCGATCTTAGCCGCTCCCATGCGGTGAATCAGGGTCAGCCGTCCCGGCTCATCCTGCGGATTCAAACGATCAATCAACTTGATCAGCGCATCGGGCGTAACGCTGGGGCCGACCTTAACCGCTATCGGATTGCGCAGCCCGCGCATGTACTCAACGTGCGCGCCGTCAAGCTCAGCCGTGCGCATGCCGATCCACGGATAGTGGGTGGACAGGTTGAACCAGCCCCACTGGCGCGGGACCTGGCGGGTTAGCCCTTGCTCGTAATGCAGCAACAAGGCTTCGTGCGAGGTGTAGAAATCCACGCGGTTCAAGTTGTGGATAGATTCGCCCGATAGCGTCTCCATAAACCGCACCGCATCGCCAATGGCATCAACGCGGCGCTGATACTCCGCCGCTAGCGGCGAATGCGCTACCCAGCCAAGGTCCCAGTACTCGGGGTGATGTAGATCAGCAAAGCCGCCATCGATCAACGAGCGGACGAAATTCATCGTCATTGCCGAGCGCGAATGCCCGTCAATCATGCGCTGCGGATTAGGCGCGCGCGAGGCGGCGTCAAACGGCGGCGCGTTGATTAGATCTCCGCGATAGCTCGGCAGGGTGACGCCGTCTTTGGTCTCCATGTCAGCCGAACGCGGTTTCGCATACTGCCCCGCAAAGCGACCGACGCGAATGACTGGAAGGCGCATGCCATGCACCATGACAACGCTCATCTGCAGAAGCACTTTTAGCCGATTAGAAATCAGCCCGGACTCACAGTCAGAAAAGCTCTCAGCACAGTCCCCGCCCTGCAGAAGGAAACGCTTACCTTCCTGTGCTTCAGCGATCTGCCGCCGCAGCGCGAGAATTTCCCATGAGGTGACCAGCGGAGGCAACCGGTGCAGCTCAGACAGCGAGGTGTCTAGCGCAGATTGATCCGGATAAGTCGGCTGCTGCAAAGCAGGCCGCGCCTGCCAAGAGTCAGGCGACCAGTTTTCCGGGAGATTTACCGGCTGCGGGCCAGCGTCGAGAGCGTTCATAGTTTGGCGATTTGTGCGTTGCATCAATACATCATGCCACAGCCTATCGTCGGCGCAACCTCGCCCTCAAAGCTGCTAGCGGCGACGAAATCCCGCGTAGAGACCAACCGCCAACAAGATCACAAAAGATATCAGCGTCCACTCTGGCATCGACAAGCCCGCAAACGTCCAATCGACGGTTGCGCATTCGCCAGAACCACGCAGGACTTTAGACATCACGTCCATGAGGGGGAAGCTGTCAAGCAAATAGTTGAGGCCAGGCCCACAGGCGGGCACTTGATCAGCTGGCAAATGCTGTAGATAGACGTGGTTGGCCGCTACCGCCCCGCCGGCCACTGCGAACGCCCCGGCGACGACAGCATAGGTGGCTCGCCCTCGAGGGCGCTTCGGCCCATGAATCGCACCCAGCAGACACACCAGCCCGAAGCCAGCAAAAGCGATCCGCTGCAGCACACACATCGGGCACGGATCGATGAACAGCACATGCTGAACATAGAGAGCGTAGCCGAGCAGGCTCGCGCAGGCCATAGCGCCAACCACGCAGTGAGCGCGGAATGACCAATTGAGCGGGTTCAAAGACACTGCACGCTACTCCCAAATAGTGACTTCGTCAGACCAACTGCCACGCGGTGAGTTCCGATCAACCGCATAACTCAAGAACCCTATCGCGAACAACACCGACCTAAAACAAAAACCCCGGCATCAGCCGGGGTTCTTTAACAGCCAATCGCGCCGATTATTCGGCAGCTGGCTGCGGCTCAGGACGATCCATCAGCTCAACGTACGCCATCGGTGCATTGTCGCCGTCACGGAAGCCACACTTGAGGATGCGTAAGTAACCGCCCGGGCGAGTGCGGAAGCGCGGGCCAAGTTCGACAAACAACTTGCCGACGGCCTGCTTGTCGCGCAGACGCGAGAAAGCGAGCCGGCGATTAGCAACGCCATCCACTTTTGACAGCGTGATGAGCGGTTCCGCAACGCGGCGCAGTTCCTTGGCCTTCGGCAAGGTGGTGCGAATCAGCTCGTGCTTGATCAGAGATGCCGCCATATTGCGGAACATCGCTTCGCGGTGAGAGCTAGTCCGGTTGAGCTTGCGGCCAGATTTACGGTGATGCATGGTCGTGATTCCTAAATATCGTCAAGGCTTGGGTTAACCAAGCATCCCTTGCTGCAGCCCGGCGGGCGGCCAATTCTCGAGCCGCATTCCGAGCGAAAGCCCGCGCTGGCCCAACACTTCCTTGATCTCGGTCAACGATTTCTTGCCAAGATTTGGTGTCTTCAACAGCTCGACTTCGGTGCGCTGTATCAGATCGCCGATGTAGTAGATGTTTTCGGCCTTCAGGCAGTTCGCCGAACGCACCGTCAGCTCCAAATCATCGATAGGGCGCATCAGGATCGGATCAATTCCCGTGGGCACCGCCGCCTGCGTATTAGGCGAGGGACGGAAATCGCCGAACACAGACAGCTGCTCCGTGAGAATATCAGCCGCTTTACGGACGGCTTCCTCGGCATCAATGGTGCCGTTTGTCTCAATATCCATCACCAAACGGTCAAGATCCGTACGCTGCTCAACGCGAGCGCTCTCCACTTCGTAAGCCACCCGACGTACAGGGCAGAACGAAGCGTCAAGCATCAGCTTGCCAATGGCGCGACTCTCATCTTCTGGATCGCGACGACCAGCGGCCGGCTGATAGCCCAAGCCACGCTCAACACGCAGACGCATGTTCAAGGCGGTATCTTTGGTCAGCGTGCAGATGACGTGCTCAGGGTTGATGATTTGAACGTTGTGATCGACCTTTATGTCAGCGGCGGTCACTACACCCGGACCCTGCTTGACTAGAGTTAGCGTGGTCTGATCAACCGTGTGCATCTGAATGGCGACGTCCTTGAGGTTCAACAACACCTCAATGACGTCCTCCTGCAAACCTTCCACCGTGGTGTACTCGTGGAGCACGCCGTCGATTTCGACTTCGGTAATCGCATAGCCCGGAATTGAAGACAGCAAAATACGACGCAGGGCATTGCCTAACGTGTGCCCGTAGCCGCGATCTAACGGCTCGACAACAACCTTGGCGCGATTGGCACTCACTCGCTCGACATTAATGCCGCGCGGACGCAGTACCTGAGTTGCGGAAACTGACATGCAACGATTCTCCGGAGATAGTCTTTGAAGCGCAAAGCTTCGAAAAACGTGTGGCTTCGAACGATGCGCCTGCCCGCCAAAGCGGACAGGCAGCAGCCGAGGATTACTTCGAGTAAAGCTCGACGATCAGCGCTTCGTTGATATCGGACGGCAAATCAGCGCGCTCTGGGAGCGACTTGAACACTCCGCTGAACTGCTTGCTGTCAACATCAATCCAGTTAGGCACAAGATCCATCTGCGCGGACAGTGCCAACGACTCCTGCACGCGCAGCTGACGCTGCGCTTTCTCGGTCAACGCAACAGCGTCGCCTGCCTTGAGCTGATACGAGGCCAGATTTACCGGCTTACCGTTGACCAACACGCCACAGTGCGATACCAGCTGACGGGCCTGCGGACGGGTGACTGCAAAGCCCATGCGATAAACGACATTGTCGAGCCGCTGCTCAAGAAGCTGCAGCAGCGATTCGCCGGTATTACCCTTTTTCGACGAGGCTTTTTTGTAGTAATTACGGAACTGCCGCTCTAGCAAACCGTAGATGCGCTTGACCTTCTGCTTCTCGCGCAGCTGCACGGAGTAGTCGGACATTTTGCCCTTTCGGGCAGCGCCATGCTGTCCCGGCTTTTGCTCAAGTTTGCACTTGGAGTCAATTGCGCGAGCAGGACTTTTGAGACTGAGGTCGGCGCCTTCGCGGCGCGCGAGCTTACAGGTAGGACCGGTGTAGCGTGCCATGATCGTTCAGCTCCTCAGACGCGACGCTTTTTCGGCGGACGACACCCGTTGTGCGGGATCGGCGTCACGTCGATGATGTTGGTAACTTTGTAGCCGCAGGCATTCAGCGCACGGACTGCAGACTCGCGGCCCGGCCCAGGACCCTTGATGCGCACTTCAACGGTTTTTAAACCGTAGTCAAGCGCAACCTTACCGGCCTTCTCAGAAGCGACCTGCGCCGCAAACGGGGTCGACTTGCGCGAACCGCGGAAGCCAGCGCCGCCAGACGTTGCCCAACTAAGCGCGTTGCCTTGCCGGTCAGTGATCGTGATGATGGTGTTGTTGAAGGACGCATGCACGTGCGCGATGCCGTCAGTAACGACGCGCTTAATCTTCTTTTTGCCTTTAGCGGCAGACTGCTTACTCATTTCCGGTCCTTACCTTTTGATCGCCTTGCGCGGGCCCTTGCGGGTACGAGCGTTAGTGCGAGTACGCTGGCCGCGCACGGGGAGGCCACGGCGATGGCGCAGGCCGCGATAGCAACCCAAGTCCATCAGACGTTTGATGCTGATGCCGATCTCACGCCGCAGATCGCCCTCAATGACAAACTTACCCACCGCCGCGCGCAAGCGCTCGACATCAGGTTCGGTCAGGTCCTTGATCTTGACCGACGGACTTACTTCCGCCATCTCACAGACCTTCCGCGAACGCGTACGTCCGATCCCGAAAATATTTTGTAGGCCGACCCAGACATGTTTCTGGACAGGCAGATTGACACCCGCGATGCGCGCCATTAGGCGATCTCCAACGATGATTTGCGCAGTGAACTCAGAATTATACAACGGCTTCGTAGATTAATAAAGCCCAAAGTTTCGAATCCGAAGACTCTCCGCATTGAACCCGGCACGGGTGTGTGGTGCCCGTGCTCCGGCGTTGCTTGAGTGGAGGGCTTCGTTTCAACGCACACCGAACGAGTCCGATACGCGCAGCTGCTGATCGTCGAACACCCGATCAACCAAAACCGCTCACCCAAGCCACTCGCACGCGAAGCTGCCGCGCGAGTCGCCCATAACGTGTGGTGTCAGCCGCGAACCATTCCGCCGCGCGAACCACCTTTCAAATTTGCTTTTTTCATCAGGCTTTCATACTGATGCGACATCAGATGCGCCTGAATCTGCGCGGTGAAGTCCATCACCACGACAACTACAATCAGCAGCGAAGTGCCACCGAAATAGAATGGAACCGCCCAACCCATGCGCATCAGCTCAGGAAGCAGACACACCGCGACCAGGTATAGCGCGCCAGCGCCAGTCAAGCGAGTCATCACACCGTCAATGTACTCGGCCGTCGCTTTCCCTGGACGAATGCCCGGAATCAATGCTCCTGACTTCTTCAAGTTGTCCGCATTCTCCTGTGCATTAAAGGTCAACGCGGTGTAGAAGAACGCGAAGCCAGCAATCAGCGAGCCATAGAGGATCAGGTACAAAGGCTCTCCAGGAGCAAGCATCGCGGCAAGATTCTGAAGCCAGCGCGCCTCAGAGGCTTGACTGAACCAGCTCGACGCCGTCGCCGGGAACATGATCAAGCTCGATGCAAAGATTGGCGGAATTACACCCGCCATATTGATCTTCAAAGGCAGATAGCTACTCTGATTCATGTAGGCCTGACGGCCGCCCTGCCGACGCGCGTAGTTCACCGTTATTCGGCGCTGGCCACGCTCGACGAAGACAACAAACGCGGTCACCAGCAGCACGAGTGCAAAGATCAGAATGACGACGAGCGGGTTGAGTTCACCATTGCGAGCCAATTCCAACGTGCCGATGACAGCGCTGGGGAGACCCGCGACGATACCCGCAAAAATGATCAGCGAGATCCCGTTGCCGACGCCACGCTCGGTGATCTGCTCACCCAACCACATAAGAAAGATCGTCCCCGCTGTCAATGAGACGACCGCGGTCATCACAAATCCGGGACCAGGATTAAACACGATCTGGATGCCGCCTGCCGCGCCCGAGCTTTGCAGAGCGATCGCTACACCTGCTCCTTGAAACGCCGCCAATAAGACCGCGCCATAGCGCGTCCATTGAGTAATTTTGCGGCGACCCGACTCACCTTCCTTGCGCAACGCCTGTAGGCTTGGGAACACCTGTGCGCACAGCTGGATGATGATCGACGCCGAGATATACGGCATCACGTTCAATGCAAAAAGGCTGAAGCGCTCTAGCGCCCCACCGGAGAACATGTTGAACATGTCGACGATGGTGCCCTTCTGGCTGTCCATGAACTGGACCATCGCCTGCGGATTGACGCCCGGCACCGGGATGTAGGTCCCGAAGCGAAAGACAATCAGCGCGCCGAGCACAAACAGCAAGCGCTGCTTGAGCTCCGTGAGCTTGCCCATGCCGCCGAGTGCGGATCCCGCTTTTGAGGCTTGGGCCACGTATTACTCCAGGCTTCCGCCGGCGGCTTCAATCGCCGCTCGTGCACCCGCAGTAGCCGTTAAACCCTTAACGGTAATCTTGCGGTTGATCTCGCCTTTACTGACGATCTTGGCCGTCTTCGCACTGGTGGGTACGAGTTTTGCCACCTGCAGGGCCGCAAAGTCGATCACGTCTGATTCAATGAGCGCCAGCTTGTACAGCAACACCTCGGCCGTGTCTTTGGACATGCGCGAGCGGAAACCGACCTTCGGCAGACGACGCTGCAAGGGCATCTGACCGCCCTCGAAGCCCGCTTTTACCTTGCCCTTACCGGCACGAGCGAACTGGCCCTTATGCCCACGCCCGCAGGTTTTGCCTAGACCCGAGCCAATACCGCGCCCAACGCGAACGCGCTCTTTGCGCGCGCCCGGGGCTGGCTTAAGTGTATTCATGTGCATGATGCTTAGTCCTTTTACCTTACTGCTCGACGCGAACGAGGTAGCTGACCTGGTTGATCAGTCCGCGCACCGAGGGGCTGTCCTTTAGCTCGCGGACATCATTGATCTTGCGCAAGCCCAACGCTTTCACCGACAAGCGATGACGTGCCTGGCAACCACGCAGACCTTTGACCAAACGAACCTTCACCGTGGCGACCTCTGAATTAGCCATGGTTCATATCCTCCAACGACTTGCCGCGCTTAGCAGCGATCATGCCCGGCGATGACATCGCCTGCAGGCCCCTCAAGGTAGCGCGAACCAAGTTGATTGGGTTGCGCGAACCGACAGCCTTAGCAAGTATATTCTTCACACCCACGGCCTCAAGCACAGCGCGCATCGCGCCGCCTGCGATCACGCCGGTACCTTCAGAAGCTGGCTGCATATAAACACGCGCCGCCCCATGATTGGCCTTGATGGCATACCAAAGTGTGCCATTGTTCAATTCTACGGAAATCATCTGCCGGCGGGCGTGCTCCATCGACTTCTGGATGGCGACTGGCACTTCCCGCGCCTTGCCGTATCCGAAGCCAACTTTGCCAGCGCCATCGCCGACGACCGTTAGTGCGGTAAAGGTGAACTGGCGACCGCCTTTGACAGTCTTTGAGACGCGATTCACTGCGACCAACTTTTCCAGCATACCGTCGCTATTCTCGCGATCGTTTGAGCTCATGGATTGAGATTCCTAAAATTTGCGGCGTTGCCGCTTGTTGTTGTGGTTGTATCGTGTCGCGTATTGCGGAATCGATGACTACTGATTCTGGGTTGAAACAAAAACTTGCCACCAAAGCAAAAACGTCTTCGCTATGCAGCTAAATCAGAACTTCAGACCGCCTTCGCGAGCTGCATCAGCAAGTGCCTTGATGCGTCCGTGGTACCGGTAGCCCGAGCGATCAAAAGCAACCGTCTCGATGCCAGCAGCCTTTGCAGCTTCGGCGATAGCCTGCCCAACACGCGCGGCCGCGTCGACGTTCTTGGTGCTCTTCAGACCTTCAGCAACACTGCCCTGCACCGTTGACGCCGATGCCAAGACCTTCGAGCCATCCGCGTTGAACAGCTGCGCATACAGATGCTGACCTGTACGCAACACCGAGAGGCGCGCAACACCAAGCTTGCGAATGTGCGAGCGCGTCGTTTTGGCGCGACGCAGACGAGCGATTTTCTTTTCCATTTTCGTTTCCTAGAGAGCTGAAGACTGTTTCGCGGCACAAGTCGAGTTCGACTCTGCGACGAGCGGAATATGCCGCATCAGGCCTTCTTGGCTTCCTTCATGTTGATCTTCTCGCCCGCATAGCGAACACCCTTGCCCTTGTAGGGTTCGGGTGGACGGAAGCTGCGAATCTTCGCAGCCGCTTCGCCCACAAGCTGCTTATCGGCACCAGCAATCAGAATTTCCGTCTGCGTTGGCGTCGTGATGGTTACGCCTTCCGGCGCCTTGAAGACGACCGGATGAGAGAACCCAAGCGATAGATTGAGGTCGCGACCTGCTACCGATGCCCGATAGCCGACGCCGACTAGCTCAAGCTTTCGCTCGAACCCAGCAGAAACACCCTGAACCATGTTGGCGAGGACAGCACGGATGGTGCCTGCCAGCGCTACGTTGTCCGCATGCGCGGCCGAGACTGACAAGGTACCGTTGTCATCACTGATCTGAATGACCTGGGGGACCTGCAACGTCAGGCTTCCTTTAGCACCCTTTACGGTAACAGCATCTTTGCTGGACTTGAACTCAACGCCCTTAGGCAGCGAGATCGGCTTTTTTGCTACACGAGACATGCGATAACTCCCGATCAGGCGACCAGGCAGATGACTTCGCCACCCACGCCAGCGGCGCGAGCTTGGCTATCAGTCATGATGCCCTTCGAGGTGGAAATGATCGCGACGCCCAGACCGCCAAGAATTTTCGGCAGTGCGTCCTTGCCGCGATAGTTGCGCAGGCTCGACTTCGAGACACGCTCGAGGCGCTCGATCACCGGCTTACCAAGGTAGTACTTCAGCACCAGCTCGAGCTCGGACTTGTTACCGTTCGGCGTGACGCGAATGTCCTGCAAGTATCCCTCGTCCTTGAGCACGGTGGCGATAGCCACCTTCACCCGTGACGACGGCATCTTGACGGAGGGCTTACCAACCGCGGCTGCATTTTTAATGCGAACCAACATGTCGGCGATTGGATCAGTCATGCTCATTTTTAGAATCCTTATGAGTAGCACCGATATCCGCTTGCGCGAAAATCATCGTGTTGACAGCTG
>JBBSIY010000063.1:0-12322 GCA_038257785.1 Lysobacterales bacterium | reverse complement strand
GCGGCACCCGTGGCACCGGTCGCCCCTGCCGCGCCCGTCGGCCCAGCAGGCCCGATTGGACCCGTTGCGCCGGTCGGCCCAATTAGCGACGGGCAAGCGCCAAGCTGACCGCTGGATGTGTCAAAGCAGACCGGCGCGTCTTCCTGCACGGCGGTCGGCAAGCCGCTAATGCTGACGTTGCCGTCGTCGCCTACCGTAAAGCGCGCCGCAGCGCCGGTGCTGTCGAGAATGACTACATTGCCACCCGCCGGCGGAGAGATTTCCACATCGGCAGCGCTCGCAGTGAAGCTGCACAGAGCGATAATTGCGGCGGAAAGCGGGTGGCGGATGACATTGATGTTCATGAGTGTTTCCTACGAACGCACGGTGAATCTGGAAAGGGCTGGGCCTGCGAGTAGCCCAAAGAGCAGCGCCATAAGGGCAAGTGAGAGCCCATTAAGCGTGGGGATAAAGCGGACCTCCCCGTTGATCGACAGGCCGAACCAGCCGTTGGCGTTGCCAGTGCCGCCCTGATTGGTCAAGGTGGGGGCCAATGGCTGGCCGGTGGCATAAACGTTAGAGACGCCATCAAAAGCGATGTCCTGCGCGCCGGTCGCGGCTAAATTGAGCCTAGCTACCTGCGGCGGCAGCGAGCTGGCGATTTGAATCGGATTGGGACCGGTGCCGCGAATGCGCAACAGCGATTCGATGCGCTGCTCGCTGTTGGGGGCAAACAGGTAGCGTTTGCCCACGGCGCTCACAAAGCTGAGTCCATAAAACGCCGAATTGCCGCTGATCATGGCGACACTCACAGCCCCGTCGACGAAATCGACCAGTCCAGTGCCGCGGACAAAACTGCCGGCGTTCTGCCAGTCGCCTGACAAACGAATCAGGCCGCTGCCCCCATCAATCAGACCGCTGCCAAGGATGGATACATTTCCAAGACCGCTTGCCTGCCCAGCCGACACTAGAAACTGCCCCGCCACTTCCAGATTGACACCTCCCGCTTCCAACATCCCGGAGCCCATCTGTACGCGGGCACCAGCGGGAATTTTGATCTGTGCAATCAGCGGTGTTGAAACCAACCACAACGTCAGAGCGACGCTCGCCAGCAGCATACGCAGCATTGGGTCACTCCCCCGAAGTGTGATGAACGTTTTAGTTCCTAGTGCGCAAAAATGCAAGTTGAAGGGTGCAAAACATCTCGTATGAGTCGCGATTCGCTTTGCATGTATGTGCCAACTATTAAGGCGTTGAGGTCTGTGGTTCCACATCGGAAGTGCGCCGTGGCGCGTGATGGATTGCAGACCCAAAGCTGAGATTTCGTTACGCCACAGAGTGCGGCCGGGTAAGCGTTCGCCGAATCTCATTCGATAGATAACTCACCGCGCTGCCCGCGCGTCGATGCTTGCGTCCGTTTGCCTCATCACTCAAGTTGGACTAGCTCAGCGGGTGCGTCGATAGATGTTGCGGTCGGCGTTTCGCGGCAGGCGTTCTTTCGACGACGGGTGGCTTCTGGGTGCTGAGGCGATGCTCGTCCGAGTCTGGTTTTCGTGCTCATCCCAACAAAGTCCAATGCATTCCCTGGCGCGTTGCGCGATCATCAGCGGCATGTCGATATCGCCTTCTGCCACCGGCAGCGACCTGCCGCCCATTGCATGGTTGCGCGCGTTTGATGCCGCTGGCCGGCATGCCACTTTCAAGGCGGCGGCGGACTATCTGCGCGTTACGCCCTCCACCATCAGTCATCAGATTGCGGCCCTTGAAGGCTATCTCGGCGTCGCGCTGTTTGATCGTCAGCGCGCGGGTCCCGGCCTCACGCCACAGGGTGCCGATCTGCTGATCGACGTGGCCGAGGGGTTTGCCAAGCTGCGTGCTGCGACCCAGCATATGCGACAACGCGGCCAGCCAGCGGTGGTGCGCATCAGCGCCAATCCCTACTTTGCTGGCGAGGTGCTGGTGCCCCTCTTGCATGAACTAGAAGGCGCAGTTCTGGATTGCGCGATCAGCCTTTCCGCCACCGAGGCGTTGCAGGATCCGCGCGACAATGAGGTGGATATTTGCGTGCGGACTGGCGAAGGCAGCTGGCCCGGTTTGGAGATCGAAAAGCTGTTTCCGATGTGCGCGTTCCCGGTGGTTGCTGCGGCTGACGTTCGACCGAAGCCGCCGCGCATCGGCTACCGATTTCGCGGTGAAGATGTGTGGCGAAGCTGGCAACTGCGCGGCGGCAATGCCGTCGGCGATGCTGCAAGCGTGCGCGGGTTTGGTACCTACAGCGCCGCCTTGCGCGCCTGCGCCGAAGGCTTAGGCGTCACGCTGGCGCTGTGGCCGGTGGTGGCCGCATGGGTGGCGCAGGGGCGGTTGCGTCGGTTTGACGACTCACCCGCCGTGCCGATCGGAGCGGCGTATTTGCTCAGCAGACCGCTGACGGCATCGCAGCGGCGCTTGCGCGATGTGCGACAGCTGCTGCGCGACATGCTGATTGAGCGCTACGCAGACCAGCCGTTGCCTAAGCCAGGTTAGGTCGTCCGATTCGCCAACCGCGAGAGAAAAAATGCCGCCGCGATCAAGGCTAGTCCAATGACGGCGTGCCGTATTAGCGTGGCCGGTGCCGCGCCTGCTTGATGGGCGAGCAGGAAGTCGCCGAGAGGCAGTACGACGGCTACGCCGGCCATCCAGCCGAGCCCTTTGAAGCGCTGCCGAAACAGCAGGACGGCGGCGAATGTACCCAAGAACAGCGCACGCAGACCATACACGCCGACCCAGCTGGCATCAGCAGGCATGCTTAGAGGCAGGCCCATGTAAGCGGAAAATCCGAGCGGATCCAGCGCGACCCGGATCGCGTTCAACAGCTGCGACGCAACGATGACAACGGCGAGCCAAAAGCCTGTCGAGCGCAGCGCAAGTCGCCACGGAAAAGGTCGATTCATGTCGCTCTCTCCCGTTGCGCAAATTGATCGACAGCGTCAACAAACGCCGCGCTTGCCTCAAGTTCAGGGAAGTGTCCTGCCTGATCCAGCCACACCGACTGCGCATTGGGCGCAAGCAATATGCTGCGTGTCATGTCGGTACGTGCATGCGATGGGTCGCGTCGGCCCCATACGATCAGCGCATCCTGCGCGACTGGCTGCACCCGATCATGATGAAAGCGCAAGAAGTCCTGAAAGCCTGATGCCAGACAAAAGCAACCGCCATGATCAAAGTTGGTCAGTGTGGCGGTGACAAATTCATCGAGCCTGCTGTGATCCGCCAACGCCGTGCGATACCACTGACGGATACGCCGACGCTTGAGCGTCGCCAGCGCCACCTGCCCGAACAGGGGTCGTCGCAGCAGGCACTTGGGATCGCGACCGTCGAGCCAGTGCTGACCGTCGTCCCAGGTAGGGGTTTGTATCAGGATGAGATTGTTGACTAGATCCGGGCGCGCATTGGCGACTGCCATTGCGATGTAGCCGGCAACACAGGGCAGACCGAGGATATGCGGCGCGCTCGGCAGCTGATCGAGCAGCGCAGTCACCGCTGCGATGGAGGCTGGCATCGATAGCTGAAAGCCTAGCTTGGGCAGCGAGCAACCAAACCCCGGCAGTTCAAACAGCGTGATGCGGTAGCGATCTGCCAGCCGGGCCACGAGGTCGTCATAAAGCTCTAGCGGAATCGGCGGATCAGTTGCCAGCACCAGCGATGGCCCGTGAGTGCCGGCCTGCCGGACACGGATGACGCAGTTGGCAAATTCAACAAAGCGAACGCCTTCGCGACTGCACGCGGCCGGTCCGCGCATGGTGCGACGCAGCCGAAGCTGGGTTGGCAGACTGTCAGCGAGCTGGGCGGCTCTAACCAGAAACGAAGCGGAAGTGGGGGTGCGCATGGCCAGCAGACTGTGCGACCGTACATTGATACGACAAGTGCAGGTTTTGCATGCGATGGTGAATCAGATGCATGTCTGAGAAGCGAGTGCCCTAGCTTCGCGGCGCTTCTGCAAGTCATCCCAACCAATCGCGCAAATCAGTGCCGTGGTCAACACGATTTTGGTTAGCGCCGGTGCGGTGAACGTCGGGTCGGTCCACAGTTCGGTGATGCTGTGAAAGAAGTGCAGCAGGCCGATGACGTCGCCGCAAAAAAGCGCGTTTTTTATCAGCAGGCCGATGGCTGTGAGCATCAGCGGCAGGGTGAGAAACTTGGTCACCCACCACGACGGCAAGACGTTGGCGGTGCGCGGTAAAGATGCTGGGCGGACTGCGGCTGCTGAGCGGATCTAGATCCGCTCAGCAGCCCAATAAACAGCCGTCAGCCCTCAGCGCGCCGTTTCGCTCACCACCGCGCCATCGATCACCACGCCGGCCACGTGTGTGGTGTACTCGAACGGATCGCCGTCGAACAGCACTAGGTCGGCGTCTTTGCCGGCTTCGAGCGAGCCGACCCGGTCGTCGATGCCGAGAATGCGCGCCGCCTGCAGCGTGATGCTGCCGAGGGCAGCGTCGAATGGCAGGCCGTAGGCCATCGCCATACCAGCCTCCCACAGCACGACGCGAGTCTTGGGAACGTAGCCTTCATAGCCGCTCTGTAGGGCGAACGGTATACCCGCATCGTGCAGCGCCTTGGCCGTGGTGAAGCTGGCATTCTCAAGTTCGCCAAACTGCCGCGCCATGGTCGGGTGCAGCAACACCGGCGCACCGGACGCGCGGATGGCGTCGATGGTTAGATAGGCCTCGGCAGCGCCGTCCAGCACCACGCGGATCTTGAATTCGTCGGCCAGACGCAGAGCCGAGCGAATGTCCTGATCGCGGTAGGCGGTGACCAGCAGGGGCAACTTGCCGTCCAGCACATCGACCAGCGTTTCCAGCTCCAGATCGCGCGAAGGCTTGCTCTCAGCCTTGGCCGCTGCAGCCTTCTTGCGATACTCGCCGGCCTTGATTAACTGCTGCCGCAGCAGAGCGATCTGCTTGGCACGTGTGCCGGGGCTTTTGGTTTCGGCACCGAACGCGCCCGGCCCCAAATGCGAGGCCAGCATTGCTGGCGATCGCACCACGGCGGCCTCGACGCTGTTGCCGCGCGTCTTGACGATCATGGTCTGGCCGGAAACCAATGCGCCCGGCCCATGTCCGGTGTGCACGGTGGTGACACCCAGCTCACGCAACCAGTCGACCAGTCGCTCGCGCGCGTTGTAGGCGTCCAGCGCGCGCAGCTGCGGCTGCATCGGCGCAGAGGTTTCCAGCTGGTCCTGGTCGTGAGGCTGATTGAGATAGCCGGCCAGTCCAACGACGCTGCGCGCGTCGATCAGGCCAGGTGTGACCTGCGCTGCCTGCAGGGTTCGAACGCCTGCTGGAATCGTCATGTTCGCTTGCGAACCGACGGCAGTGATCTTGCCGTTCTTGATCAGTACCAGTCCGTTCTCGATGGGCGCACCGGCCTGGGTGTGGACGCGCTCGGCCAGCACCGCCAGATCCTGCGCGTAAAGCGCCGGTGCGAGCAGCAGTGCCGCAAATCCGATCAGGTAGCGGCTCATAGCCCACCCTCCAGTTGAATCACGTGTTCGGCCAGCGAATCGCGCCCCGCGCCATAGCCGCCGGTGGAAAACAGCGCATCTTCCGGAATGGAAAGATCGAACACCTTCTCGCCCTCAATCCAAGTTTCCTGCACGCGTGTCGTCACGCTCAAGGGATCGCCATCAAGTACCACGAAGTCGGCATCCTTACCGACCGTGAGCGAGCCAACGCGATCGGCCAGGTCGAGCATCTTCGCGCCATTGATGGTTAGCGCCGCCAGCGCGGTGTCGCGATCGAGACCAAACCGCACGCCCATAGCTGCCGAGCGAAGGAACAGGCGCGAATCGGTAATCGGATCGTCAGTGTGATACGCAAACACTGCGCCGGCATCATGCAGGCGTTTGCCGTTGTCGGGCAGCAGGTTCATCGCTTCGAGCTTTCCGCCAGGGCTGTCGATATGGATGATCGAGGCCATCGCGCCGGCGTCGGCGATCTCCTTCGCCACTAGGCCAGCCTCGCTGACGTGATGCAGCACCACGCGGTAACCGAACTCCTTGGCCAGGCGCAGCACACTCAGCACGTCATCGTGGCGGTGGGTGTGATGATGCACGATGGTTTCGCCCGACAGTACGCCGCACAGTGCTTCGTTGCCCAGATCGCGCGCCGGCTTTTTGTCAGCGGCAAGGTTCGCGTCGCCGATCTTGCCGCAGTATTCCTGCGCCGAAATAAGCTGCGCGCGCATCAGCGCCGCCGACTTGCCGCGCGTGCCGGGAAAGGGTGATGGCCGCAGCGGATTAGTGCCGTTCGCCATCTTGATCCCGCCGGCGATCTCGCCCTTGGCATCTCGGATCGCCAGTTCCTCGACGCTGGTGCCGGGGCGCAGCTTCAGGTAGACGGTCTGGCCGCTGAGCAGGTGGCCCGAGCCAGGCATGACGTTGACTGTCGTGATTCCGCCCGCGCGTGCCTTGCGGATGCCCGAGTGCCGCGCATTGATCGAATCTAGCGCGCGCACATCGGGCTGGATCGGACCGCTGCCATCGGCGCCTGCCACTTGGCCAATGTGCGAATGGCTGTCGACCAAGCCGGGCAGGATCACCTTGCCGCGCATGTCGCGTACCTCGGTGTTGGCGGGCAGGGCGATGCCTTGTCCTACCCCCAGGATCTTGCCGTTCTGGACCAGCAGAGTGCCGTTTTCGATGCGCGGTCCGTCGATCGGAATCAGGCTAGCGCCGGTGAGCGCCAAAGGCCGCTCCTGCGCGCTGATGCCCACTGATACACCACTACAAAGCAACAGCAAAAGAATTCGCATATGCACGCCCCTGTTTGATCAAGCGCCCGAGCGTACGGTCTGCGCGTGTGGCTTTCCAGTTGCATCGTGTGAAGACGTTGGCGGACGCCTGATGTGCTTCGACCAAATGGATTGCGATCGCGCCAATCTGCCTTCGCCGTAAACACGCGCAGAAGTTGGGGATCTGACCTCACTTCCGGCCATCATTGACATCACGCACAGGCGGCAGAGCCGCGCTAAACCCATGTGCCCGTGCTCTGGCGAATCAAGGCAAATTATCGAGCATGATCTGGCCTGGCTACTCAGCTAGACATGTCAGAACTACAGTCTCTGCAAGCGAAGGTGAATCAAATTCATGCCTGCTGCGCAAGCGCCTTTGCCGCCCGCCGCTTCTGCAGCCCATCCCAACCTATCGCGCAAATCAATGCCGTGGTTAGCACCACTTGGGTAAGTGCTAAAGCTGTGACGGAAGGGTCAGTCCATAGTTCGGTGATGCCATGCGAAAAGTGCAGCAATCCAATCACGCCGGCCCAAAAAAGCGCGCTGGCTTTTCTGAGCAGCAGGCCGATGGCCGGTGGCACGAGCGGCAGCGTTAGAAATGCAGTGACGAACCAAGGTGGCAACACCTGGGCAGGGCTAAGCCAAAGATGCCAAGCGGGCTGCAAGGCGAGCAACAGCCAGAACGATAACAGTGCGATCAGTCGCGCGCTCATGTGGATGCCTGCAGCTGCTTGGCTATTACGGCGACGCGCTTGCCGAGGGCGCGCGCGAGGTGTTTTTCATCGTCGCTGAGCGCGCGTTTGCCATCTGCGCCGGCCCAGTGGCTAGCGCCGTAGGGCGTGCCGCCGCCGTCGGTCGTGGTGAGTCGCGACTCACTGAACGGCAATCCGGTAATCAGCATGCCGTGGTGCAGCAGCGGGATCAGCATCGATAACAAAGTCGATTCTTGCCCGCCATGCGGGGACGACGTCGACGTGAACACGGCGGCGGGCTTGCCGATCAGCGTTCCCGACGCCCACTCAGCGCCGGTGGTATCAAGAAAGTGCTTCAGCGGCGCTGCCATGTTGCCAAAGCGCGTGGGGCTGCCAAGAATCAGTCCTGCGCACTCGGCTAAGTCGCGCTTATCGACGTACGGCGCGCCGCTGTCAGGCTCCGGTGGAAGCGCCGTTTGAGTTTGCGTGGCGACGGGAGGCACGCAGCGAAGGCGCGCGCTAACGCCGTCGATTTCTTCGACGCCGCGGGCAATCTGCCTAGCGAGCGCCGCCACATTGCCACTGCGGCTGTAATAGAGGATCAATATGTCGGTCATCTACACGATGATAAGGCCGCAGCGGTGATGAAGTCCGTCATGGTCGCCGCCGCCGCAGGCACTGACGGCTGTTGTCGATGGCGGGTATCGCATAGGCTTTGCAGATGACTGCCCTGCAACGCCTCCGCCAGCGCGTCCCAGACCACATTCGCGAACCGCTGCGAGCGTTCTCTAAATTTGTCTGGCATCGCTACGTGGAAGATCGCTGTTTTGAGACGGCGGGTGTGCTCGCGTACGCCTCGGTGTTCGCGCTGGTGCCGTTGAGCGTGGCGGTGTTCGGCATTTTCGCTGCGTTCCCGGTGTTCGACGCGATGAGTGGCAAGCTCACCGAATTTCTATTCAATAATTTTCTGCCGACGGCGGCGCGTGCGGTGGAAGCGTATCTACGGCAGTTTGCCGACAGCGCGTCGCGTCTGACCAGCGTCGGTGTGGTGGTGCTGTTGGCGTCAGCCTTGCTGATGATGAAAAGTATTGAGGACACGTTCAATCGCATCTGGCGGGTTAGCGCGCCGCGTCCTGGCTTTTCGCGCGTGCTGGTGTACTGGACGGTGTTGACGACGGGACCACTTCTTGTTGTATCCAGCCTGGCGCTGTCGTCGTATCTGCTCTCGTTGCCCTTGATCGGCACCGACGGGGATCAGCAGTGGGTGCCGCGTTTGCTCGCCCTGGTGCCGCTACTTGTTGAGCTAGCCGCTTTTACGATGGCGTACGCGATCATCCCAAATCGGCGCGTGCTGTTTCGACATGCGCTTGCCGGTGGACTTCTAGCCACCGTGCTGTTTGAAATCGCCAAGCGCGGGTTCGCTTACTACTTGCGACAGGTGCCGTCGTACGAGCAAATTTACGGCACCTTGGCAATACTGCCGATCTTCCTAATTTGGCTCTATCTATCGTGGCTTGTGGTGCTACTGGGCGCGTCCATCGCGGCATCACTGTCGGCGTTTCGCTTTCAGCCTAAGGCGCGCTTGCTACCCGACGGCCATGAGCTGGTCGGCCTGCTGCGGGTAATTGGCCGTCTGCATAATGCGCAAGCAACCGGCGCTGCGCTGGATGGCGAGGTGCTGCAGCGGTTGGAGCCGAGCTTGAGTGATGACGCCATGATGGGTCTTTTGGGTATGTTGCGCGGCGCGCAAATCGTGCACTGCAATGAGGAAGGGGATTACCTGCTCGCGCGCGATCTCGATTGCCTGACGCTGGGTGAACTGGTCGAAGCGTCAGGCTTACGCATCCCACTCACGCCGGTCGCACTGCCGGACAGTCATGATGCACTTGGCAAGCAGGTGAGCCGGATCATGACGTCGCTGCGCGATCCGCTTCACGCCCCCTTGGCGCGCCCGCTGAGTGGGTTGCTAAGCCACACACATACACACTCGAAGTAGGGTCTGACATGAATCGATTGGCCAGCATTGTTTTGGCAACGGGACTGATGGTGATGAGCTCGGCGTGGGCCGCTGGTGAAGGCAAGATTGACGGCAAGAGTGTTGCCAAGCCCGCCATACCCGCGCTCAAAGTTGCAACCCTAAACAGCGGTGATTTTGATCTCGCCGAGCATCGCGGCAGCTGGGTGGTGGTCAACTTCTGGGCTACGTGGTGCGCGCCGTGTTTGAAGGAGATTCCTGACCTCGCCGAGTTTGATGCCAGTCGCGATGATGTCGAGCTGATTGGCCTCGCATATGAAGAAATCGAGCCCGACGACATGCTCGCCTTCATCGCCAAGCACAAGATTGTGTATCCCATCGCGATCATTGATACCTACCAGCCGCCGGCAGACTTCGACACGCCGCGCGGCCTGCCAATGACTTACCTGATCGATCCGGCAGGGGCGGTCGCGAAGCGCTTCCTTGGGCCGATTACGTCGGCCGAGCTGGCATCGGCCATCGCCGCAAGCAAACCGCCGGCCAGCGATGGCTGAGCTCATCGCCTGCTCATTCGTGGTTACGGGTCGCGTGCAGGGCGTGGGATTTCGCGCCGCCGCCCGACGGGAAGCGCGGCAGCTTGATCTGACCGGCTATGCGATCAATCGCGATGACGGCAACGTCGAAGTGCTGGCGCAGGGAGACACGACTGCGGTCGAGGCGTTGGCGCGCTGGCTTCAGCGCGGCCCCGCGTTTGCTGAGGTTATCAAGGTGATGCGAACCGATGCCGCGCTGAGTCAGCGTGCAGGATTTGACGTGGGCTAATAGCGGGTGGCCGGATTATTCGTATGTCGCTTTTCGTCGCATGATCGTTACTCGCACCGAGCGCCTGTCGCTGCGCTGGCTTGAGCCGAGCGACGCCGCCTTCGTCCTTGAACTGGTGAACGATTCCGACTGGCTGCGCTACATCGGCGATCGCGGCATCCGTACAGTGGCCGACGCTGAGGCTTACATCGAGACCGGCCCGCGCGCGATGTATGCGCGTCTCGGCTTTGGCTTGTTTGCGATCACCCTTAATCGCGGCCGGAACCTGATCGGGATGTGTGGACTGATTCAGCGCGACACGCTGCCGCACGTCGACATCGGCTACGCCCTGATGCCAGCGTTCCGCGGTCACGGCTACGCGCTGGAAGCGGCGCAGGCCTGCGTGGCGCTAGCGCGCGACACGTTTAAATTGAGGCGTTTGCTGGCAATTGTGTCGCCAGATAACGCGGCATCAGCGCGGCTGCTGGGAACCCTCGGCATGCAGCTAGAGCAGATGCTGGAGCTGGTGCCTGGAAGTAGCCCCGTTGCGGTGTATGCGCTCGAGCTTTAAGAGCGATTGATCTGCCCACAGGATGCTAGAACTTTTCGCAATCAGCCGTTCACTCTGAGCCTGTCAGAGGATGTCCTGAGGTATTGAGCGGGCTGCTTCGACAGGCTCAGCACGAACGGGTTTCGCTGAGGTTGCGGCTATCCGAAACACCGTCGAGCAACAACATCAGCTGGCCGGATCATTGGGCAGCGTTAATCTGCGCTAATGATGCCGGGGCCTTTGCCGGCAGTCTTCTCGTACACGCCTTTGCCAATCTTTTTGTACTGCGTAAAGCCGGCGTCGCCGATCTTCTTCTCTTTTTGCAAGTGCGCGCCGCCCATTGCAAGTGCCGGCGCACTTAGCTGCTTGCTAATCGGCGCTGCGCACTTGGGGCATTCGCTGAGCGGGTCAGCGTTGAGTTTTTCGAGGTGCTCAAAACCGTTGCGGCAGTAGTCGCAGGCCGCTGACTCATCAATGCTGCGGTAGTCAAATATCGGCATGGCTAAGCTCGGGCAGAAAGCGGACGCGCGGGCGCTGGCTGCAGCAGGCTCAGCTCCCGCCATCGATTGAGAATGGTGCAAAACAGCTGCGCGGTGCGCTCGGTGTCGTAGACCGCCGAATGTGCTTCGCGCTGGTCCCACGTCAAGCCAACGGCTTCCACCGCGCGCGCCAGCACGGTTTGACCGACGGCCATGCCGGCCAGCGTCACCGTGTCGAACGTGCTGAAGGGATGAAACGGATTGCGTTTGAAATCGCAGCGCTTCACTGCGGCGTTAACGAAGCCCATGTCGAAAGCTGCGTTATGCCCTACCAATATGGCGCGCTGACAGCCGCTGGCGCGGGCCGCTAAACGCACCGGTGCAAACACCTGCCCAAGCGCTTCGCGCTCAGGCAGTGCGCCGCGAAACGGATGGTCGATATCAATGCCGGTGATCTCCAGTGATTTGGGATCAATCTCTGAGCCGGCAAACGGCACGACGTGGGTGGAGGTGACGGTGCCGGGTGAGAGCCATCCCTCGGCATCCATTTCGATAGGCAATACAGCGATTTCGAGCAGCGCATGCCGCTCGCAGTCAAAACCGCCGGTTTCAACATCGACAACCACGGGTAAGTAACCACGAAAACGCTCCGCCATACGGGCGGTCAATGAGGGGTCAGTCATCGGTACAGGATACAGAACGACAAAAGCCTCTTAGCCGCCGCTCAGCTGCGAACCCAGCGTGAGGCAATCGCCAGCAGCACGCCTGTGCCCGCCAAAGCCAAGCCGAGCGCAGGCATCAACATGGATAGGGGCACACCCAGGGCAAGCAGGACGATGCTCCAAGCAAGCGCGTCTGCGTTTGGCTGCGTCTCACCACGGCTGCGAATCGCCTTCAGCAACGCGTCCAGACTGAAGCGCCCTGCGCCGTGAAAAATTAGCGGCAATAGCATGACGACGAACAGGGCAGGCAGCTTGAAATTGCCGAAGACTTTGTCTCTGATGGCATAGCCCTTGAGAAGGTCGATGAACATCATCCAGCTGACGGGCCAGTGAACGGCGGCAGAGGCAACTAT
>JBBSIY010000062.1:0-12322 GCA_038257785.1 Lysobacterales bacterium | reverse complement strand
TTCACCAAACCAACCGCGCCCGCGACGCGCTGGCGAATCGGCATTACCCCGCGTGAGCAGCCAGCGACTGATGGACGCGACGCGAGCGACGCTCTGGATCGCGGCTGTATCCGCTGGCTTTCGCGTCTGCTGCCAGACGCGATTGCGATACCTATTCCAAACTTCGATACGTCGGCTCAGGCAGTGGCCTTTGTGCAACAGCTGCAGATCAACGCGCTGGTGTTTTCAGGCGGCGGCGATCTACGCGCGCAGCAGCGACTTCTGTCCATTGAGCAAGCCTTGCTCCATTCAGCACGTCATCATCGCTGGCCTGTGATCGGCATTTGTCGCGGCATGCAGGCCTTGCAGCAATTGCACGCTGGTGAGGTCATGTCCATCGACGGACACGTTGGTTCTGCGCATGCGCTGTTCGCGCCGGCTGATCTGCTGCACGGCGGAGAACCGCAACCGCTCAACCTCACAGTGAACTCGTGGCATAGCTTCGGCATTCGCGATGTGGCGACAGGATGGCAAGCGCTCGCCTACAGCGTCGATATGCACGTCGAGGCCATGCGCCACCTCGATTTACCTTGGTTAGGATTGATGTGGCATCCGGAGCGAGAAAGCGGCGGCGAGGCGATCTGTGACGCCTGGCTAGCTGACCTATTTAATCCTCTTATCGAACAGCATTCGGCCTATGAAAACTAATAACGCCTGCCTCGCGCTGACGGAGACACCACAGTCCGCGCTGGCATGGGACTACAGCTCGCTGGCGCGCAGCTACGATGCGCGGCCGGACTACGCCGCCGACTTAGTCGCCGACGTCCTGCGCGGAATAGACGTCAATTCCACCTCGCGGGTCATCGACGTCGGTGCGGGCACCGGTGCATTGACCGCGCATCTGTGTGCGGTCAGTTTGGATGTCCTGGCCTGCGAACCGAACGAGGAGATGCGCAAGCGTGGCCGAGTTCGTGCGGGGTGTCAGACCGCACGCTGGATAAATGCTCGCGGTGAGGCGCTGCCGGTGGCCGACAGCGGCGTGGATCTGGTGTGCTACGGGTCGTCCTTCAACGTAATTCCTGCGCCCATCGCGCTGGCAGAAGCGCGCCGCGTGCTGGGCGCCGATGGCCATTGGGTGGCGCTGTGGAATCACCGTGACCTCGACGATCCGTTGCAGCAGGCCGTTGAGCGCTGCATTCGGCATCGCGTACCGCATTATTCGCCGGGGCGACGACGCGACGACCCGCGCGCAGATGTTGATGCCTGCGGTGGATTTTTGCCCGCACAGACGGCGCAGGCTCGCGTCGTCCACACGGTTGACAGCGCCGAGTGGCTGCGGGCTTGGCGCTCACACGCCACGTTGAAACAGCAGGCCGGCGATGCATTTGAACGCGTGCTGCAGGACATCGCCGAGCTGCTCGTCGGCACCGCGACACTTCAGGTGCCTTACCTCACGCGGATGTACTGGGCGCGTCGCGCGCCCTGCTCGGTCGCAGCAGCTGCGCGCTAATGTTGGAAGTACTTCGATGATCGAACAAGCGGTCATTCTTGCTGCCGGACGCGGCAGCCGCATGGGCAGCCTCGGCGATGCACAGGCGAAATGTTTAGTCGAAGTTGACGGCCGCTCGCTGCTCGAATGGAATCTGCGGGCGCTCGCCGCCAGCGGCATTGCCAACGTATTAGTAGTGACCGGATGGCAGGCCGACTCAGTCGCTGACGCTGCATTTCGCTTCGCCGAACCGCTTGGCCTGCGGCTGCATCTGACGCACAACGCGCGGTGGGCGGATACCGGTCCGCTGCGCAGCTTGCAGTGCGCGGCTGAAAGCCTTGCCAATGCAGCGAGTCTGATGCTGTACGGCGATTGCGCCTACGCGACGCGAACGCTGAGCGCCGCCTGCGCTGGCTACCAATCAGGGTTGCGCGTCCCCGGTGATCGTCTGTGGTCACAGCTTTGGACGCTGCGCTTCGATGATCCGCTGCTCGATGCGGAACGCTGGCGCAGCCATGGCGAAGTGCTGCAAGAGATCGGCGGCCGCGCTGAGTCACTGCGCGCCGAGCGGGCGCAGTTCATGGGACTGCTGCTGGTCGACCCGCCGGCGTGGGCACGCGTTGAGGCGCGAGTGCGAACGTGGCAGATGCATCCGCCTGCAACGCTTATTGATCGTCTAGATATCACGGCCCTGTTGGCCCGCTTGCTGGCAGATGGCGAACCGATCACCTGCGTAGAGCTCGCCGGCGGCTGGATAGAAGTCGATAGCCAGCAGGATCTCAGCCGAATTAGTCATGCATGGCGGACCGCTAGCGCAGCCCATCCATTCGCGCATCGGCTTAGCGCTGAGCAGCCGCGGCAATGACGGCACACCGTGAGCAGCTGCGCGAAGTGTGTATAGATCAGCGCGCCATATCTCGAATCCAAGAGCTGTCCTCGAACGTGCAGGTCAAGCCCGGTCTTTACGTCGATCAACCGCCGACGCAGTGGCCTCGCAGCGACGTGCCGGTGATATGGATTACCGGACTTGCCGGCAGCGGCAAAACGACACTCGCCAGTCGCCTCATCTCAGAGCTTCGTGCATCGAATGAGGATGTGCTGCTGCTAGACGGTGACTCCGTGCGTTTCGCCTTGGATCACGATACGCGGCACGATCAGCACGACGACGCCAGCCGCGCGAGCCGAGCGTGGCGGCTGGTACGGTTAGCGCATCGTGCGGCCGTCGAAGGGCAATCGGTCGTCGTCGCCACCATCTCGCTTCGGCACGCTGTTCAGTCCGCCAATCGAGCCTGTCATCGGCGCTTTGCGGAAATCGTCATGGACGCGCCAATGAGCCTCCTGCGTCAGCGCTCGCCTGAAATGTATGACGATCCAGCGCGTGCGGCACACGTGGTTGGCATGGGTCAGCCTGCGGAATGGCCACGCGCACCCGAGCACGTGATCACTCAGCGATTCATCGCTAGCGATATCGACGCGCATCTTCTGATCGCGATGTCGCTGTGGCGCGAACTTGGCAAGCGCTGCGTATGACGGCAAGCGTATGAGGGCAGGCCAATGACGGTTGCGTTCACTGCGGACGTTCTATCGCCGCAGTTTCCCTGCGGCGCGGCGTGGCTTGCCAATGCGCTGCTTGAGCTTGGCTGCGAGCTTCCGGAACTGTGGGGATTTGATACCGCGCGCGAGTGGCAGCCGATTAGTGCGAGCGAGCGCAGGTACGTTGCAGATGATTTGCCTTGGCGGCAAACCCTCGCGAGCCTGCAGTTAGACCGGGTGTTTGCAACACGTCAAAACCAGCGCTTGCGATTCAGCCATGCCCTGCCTTGGCAGGCGGCGCGCGCGCCCACGAGCTTGCTGATGGTGCGCGATCCGCGCGATGCACTGCATTCGGAGTGGCAGCGGCAGCTTCGCAATAGCGGCCTGTCGGCATCCATCGATCTTGTCGAGTTCGCGTCCATGCCGTTTTTTGGCGGACCTATTTCACACATCGACATGCTTTGGCTACACGTCGTGTGCTGGCTGAGTACCGACCGTGCGCCGAGGCTGCTTCGATTTGAGGACTGCAAACGTGCGCCGCTTCGTTCACTCGCGCAGGTGGCGGAATGGTTGAACGTGGACTGTGACGTCACGGCGCTGGAATCAGCGATTGAAGCCTCACGCGTTGAGCATTTGCAAAAGACCGAAGCGGCACTTAGTGCCAGCGAGCCGAATAGCCGCATCTTCAATCGCGCCGGCAAGGTGTTCGAATGGATGACGGCTTGGCCGGAGTCTTGGCATACGGCGTTTGGCCCACACTGGCAGCGGGTGTTTGCGCAGCTCAACTATTCCGCCAGCGTCTCAATGCGGGGTCAACCGCTACGCTTTGATCTCAGCGAAGTGCTTGCTTGGCGCGGCATGAGCGACGCACGTCATCGGCAGGAATGGGCAGCGCGCCTTGAAGATTGGCGCTAGGCGACCGCGCAGAGTCCATTGGCGTTTAAGGCGTCGCCCAGCGTCTGACCAAGTTGTGATACGTCGCGGTAAGTGCGAGCAGACGTGGATCGTCAGCGGATAGGTCTGGCGCAAGCCGCTGGATGCTTTGATCGAGATCAAACAGCAGCGCCCGTTGACCGGCATCGCGAATGAGACTTTGCAGCCAAAAGAATGCACAGGTGCGATGACCGCGCGTCACCGGCGTGACCTGATGCAGGCTGCTAGCGGGATAGAGCACCAGCGCGCCAGCCGGTAGCTTGACTGCCTGTGCGGCGAACTCAGTTTCGATCAGCAGCTCGCCGCCGTCGTACTCGTCAGGCTCACTTAAAAACAGCGTGGCGGCCAGATCGCTGCGCAGGGTTTGCTGATTGACCTCAATGCGCATGATGGCGGCGTCAACGTGATTGCCATAGTGACCACCGTCGCGATAACGGTTGAACTTGGGTGGATAGATGCGCTCAGGCAGCGCAGCCGAAATAAACCTTGGATGTCGACCAAGCAGGCGCAGCAGCTGATTGCCGAGCGAGATAGCCAGTACTGAATCAGCCGCAAGCTGCTCGTTTGATTTGACGCTGCTAGACAGCGAGCCGGCGGTAGCTTTTCCGCTTACCCATTCCGCCGCATCGAGATGCGCACGAAACTGCTTGATCGTGGCGGCGTCTAGCAGGGCGTCAATCGTCAGCAACATGGGATACCAAGATGGGTTGAATGGTGTGGATTGGCTAAGCGACGTGCCGTCGAGCAACACAGTTTGGGCCGATGTCAGCCAGCGTCGGACAGCCAGCCAGCGCCATCGCCAGCTCAAGCTCTTCGCGCAGCAATTTGAGCATGTGGGCGACGCCCAAATCTCCCGCGACGGCCAGCGCATGCAGCGGCAAACGTCCGATCATCACCGCGTTGGCACCCAGCGCCAAGGCTTTGAAGACGTCGCTGCCGCTGCGCACGCCGCCGTCCACGATGAGCGCTGCGTCGGCTCCTACGCGCTGGCGGATCGCAGGCAATGCGTGAAGCGATGCGGGCACGCCATCGAGCGCGCGGCCGCCGTGGTTGGAGACCGCAATCGCAGCGACGCCTGCCTGCAGCAAACGCGCCGCATCATCGGGATGCGAAACGCCTTTAGCGATGATCGGCAGCGAGGTGCTGCGTATCAGCCACTCGATGTCATCCCAGTTTGGCGCATCGCGCATCCAGCCTTGAAAGATCAGCGAATCGTCAGCATCCACGACGACTTGCTGCGGCGCGGCGTGATGCTGAAGGTTCACGGCTTCGATACCTGCCGGAATTCGAAACCCTAGCCGTTGCGCGGCATGGTTAGGGGACTGAATTGGCGCGTCCAGCGTCAACATAATGGCGCTGTAGCCCGTTTTCTCTGCACGCCTCAGCAAGTCCTCGGTATCGTGACGATCTGGCTGCAGATACAGCTGCAGCCATCGCGGCTGCGGCTGCTCCGCGGCGATGTCTTCCAACGACGTAGATGACAGCGTGCTGACCACCATGCCGGTGTCGGTCGCCGCCGCACCGCGTGCCATCGCTAGCTCGCCGTCTGCATGCAGCAATCGCTGGTACGCCGTGGGTGCGAGCAGAATTGGGTGCCGGAAAACCACACCAAGCAGACGCCTGCGTGTCGATCCGCGACTGCAATCACCGAGCACGCGGTTGTATATCGACACACTGGCAAACGCGTCGCGATTGGCGCGCAGGGTTTGTTCATCGCCACTGCCGCCGTTGATATACGCCAGCGTGGCTGGATCAATCACCGCGGCGGCGAGGCGCTGGTAGTCGGCCGCGCAGAACACGCCGGCGGGGATGGTGGACGAGGGCTTCATAAGCTGCTCATCGTATCGCTGCCGGCGTGGCGCGCGTAAGCCTGAGTGACGCCCTAGAACTGCGCGCTCAAGGTCAGCTGCGCATTGCGCGCATCGCCGATGTAGGTGAACGCACCGCTGCGATAGGCGGCAAGGTAATAGTCCTTGTCAAACAGATTGCCGACGTTGAGCCGCAGGTTGATCGTCTCGCTGAATGCATAGGTCGCAAAGGCATCGAAGGTCGTGTAGCTGGGCACTTTGTAGGAATACTCACCGGTCGTGGCACTGAATCCTGCCGCCGTGTCAGGCTGACCCGCGTACTGCTCGCTTGAGTAGGTTGCCGAGCCGCCGAACGAGACTGCCGGCGTGAGCTGATAGCGCAGCTGCATAAACGCCTGATCATCCGAAAAGTTGCTGAGCACTTTGCCGATCTGGCTGGTGTTGAAGGCCTCGAGTATTTCCGATTCGCTAAAGCTCGCGGCGAACTGCGCGCTGAGCTTGTCGGTGACATTGCCGCTCAGGCCGAACTCAACGCCGCGCACGCGATTTTTTCCGGTGTTGAGCGTGCCCAGCGTCTCGTATGAGCTGCCGACGCTTTCCATCACGTCGTCTTTGGTGATCTGGAACACCGCCGCCGTCGCCAAGAGCTTCTCGTCGAACAGATTCCACTTGCTGCCGAACTCGATGTTCTCGACTTTCTCCGGCTCGCTCAGAATGACCTGCTCCGCCGTACCGCACAGACCGCCGTAGCCGCAGCTGCCACCGACGTCAGATTCACCGCCGTTGATATCGCTCGCCGTGGCGTAGGCGACGTAAACATTGGCGTGGTCGTTGAGCTCATACACGAGGCCTGCATTGCCGTTCCACAGGCTGTCGGAATACTCATAGACGGTCAGCACGCCTTGATTGTTGCGCAAGGTGTTTTTGTAGTCGAAATCATCCCAGCGCACGCCAAGCACAAGATTGACGCGATCGGTCAGTTCGAAGCTGTCGAGTGCATACAGTGAGAAGGTGTCGATGCCGTAGTCGGAATCGAAATTGCCGCGCACGATGGTGCGTCCGAGCAGGCTATTGATGTTTGCCACTGGTCGACCATTTGCGTCCAAGCCACAGTAGCCTGGCGAACCCGCACCGCCGCCGGTCAAACAGTTGGGCGTGCCGGTATTACTCGCCGAGTAAACGCCATTCAGCACATCGACGCTCGAGTATTCGCTGCCGAACACAAAGCTGTGCTCGCGGCCTGCAAACACCGGCTCCCAGTAGGCGTTGAGCTGGTCGACGAAGTACTCAACCTCCTGCCAGCCCTGGTGCGTGCTGAAGGTCAGCGTCGGCGCGCCGGGTGAATCAGGGTCATTGGCATTGCGACTTCCGCCGCGCGTACCCGTCAGCACGTAGCCGTTGTCGGTGGTGCCATAGCGCGACGCGTTCTCGATGCGGATTTCGTCGGTCAGGTCGTAGCCCAAGCGCAGCGTGCCGATGCGCGCCGTGGTCTCGAGAAAATCCTCGTCCTGCTGATAGACCGGAATGTCCTTTACCGGCCGACCGCCGTTGGGCACGATGTAGGTGCCGAGATCGGCGCTGCCGCTGGCGTCAAGGAAATAGAAATCCGCGATCACGTCGAAGCGATCGGTTGGCAAGAATGTCGCCGACAGCGCCGCGCCATCGCGTTCGCGCTCGGCGGGTCCGCGATCCGGCACTTCTTCGTAAGCATGCAGAAGATTGGCGCGGAATGCGGCGCGCTCACCGAGCGGCAAATTGCTGTCGAGCGCCACGCGACGGTAGTCGTCCGTGCCGAGGCCGATATCGACTTCTGTGAAGTCATAGTCGGTACTGGCGCGCTTGGTGATGCTGTTGATGGTGCCGCCGGACGAGCCACGGCCGGCGAACGTCGAGCTCGGACCCTTGGTGATTTCGACCTGCTCGACCGCGAAGCTCTCGCGCACCGTCATGCCCGGATCGCGCAGACCATCGATGAACACATCGCTGCGCGCTTCCTGACCGCGGATGACATAGCGATCGCCGAACGCGTTGCCGTTTTCGCCCGTGCCGATGGTGATACCGGGCTGCGCGCCGACAATGTCGCGCAAATCTGATTTGCCTGACTCTTTGATCTGCGTCTGGGTGAGCACGCTGATGGTGGCCGGTGTTTCCGCCAGCGGCTGGGTGCGCCGCTTATCGCCTGAAACCTTGGCTTTGTAGGGAGCGCCCTTTTCGGCGTACGGATTGGTATCGATGGTTTGATCTTCAATCTTCAGCGTGTCGAGGGTCAGCTCTGCCTCTTCCTCAGCGGCGCTTTGCGCCATGACGCTGCCGCTCAGTAGCGCCATCGACACGCCCATCGCGAGGATCGCTTTCGGCAGCGCGTGAGCGGGCGACGGCGGCTGACGCAGACTGAGCGGACGGCGGACACGGTGATGCTGGGACATGTTCTCTCCTGATCAATCAGTGGTAAGGGAATATTCGATGGGCAAGGTGATGCTCAGCTTGCTCATCCGCATTGAGTCCGGCATCCGCGGCACCGGACTGGCGAGGCGTAGAACGTTGACGGCGGCTTCGTCGAGCACGGCGCTGCCCGAGCTGCTTACCGCAGTCGCAGACAGCACGTTGCCCGCGCGATCAATCGAGAAGCGCACCTTGACGATGCCCTGCGCCTTTTCCTTTTTTGCCGCATCGGGATAGGTGCGATGGCGCATCAGCCATGCCATCAGCGTTCGAACGTAATCCGACTGTTCGCGTTTAGCGCGCGCCGAATTGATCGGCTCGGCTGCAGTGACGGGCGCTGTGATGGGCGTAGCTGGCTGTGGCTCGACCGTCTGCACAGGCGTCGGCTCAACGATCTCCGCCACCTCCATTGGCCGCTCAACAGCCAGGGGCGCAACTTGGATGGGCGATTGTTCGACGATCACGTTGACGGTTGGCACTGGCGGCACGCGCTGCGGGGCGATCGGCATGGGCGGCGGCGGCGCGGGTAGCGGATCAGGCTTGATCGTCAGCAGTTCGACACTCACCCGATTGCTATCGATGAGCTCCGCAGTTGGTGCCGGCGCATCTACCCGTGAGGTCGTCAGCAAATACCAACCGAACGTTGCGTGCAGCAGCAGGCTGAGGACGATCGCGATGCGCTCAATAAAGCGGCCTTCGCGACGCGCATCGCGATCAGCGCGCGACACGCCTGCCGAACGACGCACGGGCGCGCAGTCTTCAGCGTGTTGCATAGAGGTTGTGGCAGAACGACTGAAAACCGCCTCCAGCGACTCGCTATCGAAGCCCGCCGGCGCGCTCACCAGCCATTCGGCAGTTGCCGACGCGGACATGGGTAGCTCTGTTAGTAACAACGCAAATGCAAATTACTCGCATTTGCGTTAAGCCGTCAAGGTGTTTTTCACTCCAGCCTGCCCCTTAAATCACCTTTTGCGCTGCCGGCGCGACACGTGGCGCGAGTTCAGCTCAGCGGATGCTGCTGTAGGAATTTCACGACCAGCGGCACCATCGTTGCGGCTTTGTCTTCCAGAACGTAGTGACCGGCGTCATCCCAAGCGTTCACCTCGGCATCCGGTAGCGCCTGACGAAAGCCGTCCAAAAAATGTCGATCGAAGACGAAGTCTTGCAGGCCCCACAGCAGTAGCGCAGGGCGATCCGCAAACGAGGGCAACGCCTTGCCTGCGGCCTCAACCAAGCCCCACGCCTGATCCGCAGGCGACAGCGGAATGTCCTGCACAAAGCGCAGCGTGGATATCCGATTGGCCCATGAGTCATACGGCGCGCAGTACGCATCGCGCACGTCGGGTCGCATGCGTTGCACAACACCCTGACTCGCCGCCCCGGCGGCAAATGCGTTAAAGCCGCGAATCAGCAGTGATCCGATTTTTGAATCGCGCCCCAAGCGCAGCTGCCACGGCATTTTTTTCGCACTTGGCAGCGGGAATGCAGCGGTATTAGTAATGATTAGCCGCTTCACCGCATCAGCATGACTAGTCGCCCAGCCGAAGCCAATCATGCCGCCCCAGTCGTGCACCGCCAGCGTAACGTTGTCGCGCACGTCGAGATGTTCGAGCAGCGTACTCAGATCATCGACCCGCGATTGCAGCGTGTAGGCATAGCGATCATCGCCAGGCTTGTCTGACAGGCCCATGCCGACATGGTCAGGCACGATGCAGCGATAGCGCCCGCGCAGCGCCAGCACCAAATGTCGCCAGTAGTACGACCACGACGGGTTGCCATGCAGCATGACAATGACCTCGCCATCGCGCGGGCCTTCGTCGAGGTAGTGCATACGGATGCCGGGCCGCACCTCAAGGTGCTGGCCGGTGAAGGGGTAGTCGGGATAATTCACAGGCTTACTCAGTGCGGCCAGCGCCGTCGTTGATCTGGAAGGCAGACGTAGCGCGTGCTACCAGACCACTTCGGCCATCTGGCAGTTGAGGCCGGAGCCGATGCCCATCAGCGCGATGCGATGGCCTTTTTGCAGCCGACCGGTTTCGGCCAGCTTGGCGAGGGTAATCGGCACCGAGGCGGGACCGATATTGCCGTGATCCTGAAACACGGTGAGCACCTTCTTCGGATCGATGCCAAATAGATCGACGATGGCGGCGGTGTGCACTTTGCTGATCTGGTGAATGACGAACTCATCAAGCTCGCCGGCAACCCAGCCCATGCCGGCGCGTGCGGCTTGAAAGGTTTTGGCGGCGAGTTTCAGGCCTTCGATGAGCAAGCTGCGGGTGTCGGTGACCATGCGATCCATGTTGCCGCGACACAGATGGCTGAACTCGGTGGCCGCGCGGGTAACGCTGCCGAGAAACTTGTGGCCGTTCGGCAAAAGCTCGGCGCGACCCAGCACCATGGCCGCAGCTCCCGAGCCCAAGGTCAACGAAGCGAACTCGTCACGAAACTGATCGGGGCCGACATCAGGTGCGCTAAGGCGCTGGATGGTGCGCTCAGTCACCTCATTGCTGGCTTCGCCATCGACCACCAGCGCGTAGTCGATTTCGCCGCGCTCGATCATCCGCGCCGCAATGTCCATACCGTTCATAAATGCGAGGCAGGCGTTGCCGACGTCGAAGTTTTGACAGGTATCGGCCAGACCCAGATTGCCGTGAATGATGCTGGCCGTGGACGGCTCTAGATAGTCACGACATACCGATGTGTTGATAAGAATGCCGATACTCTCGCGCTGCACGCCAGAGGCCGCAATCGCCTTTTGCGCGGCCATCGTGGCGGCATCAGACGGCTGTGTGCCGACCTCCCAAATTCGACGTTCACGGATACCGGCGACGTCTTCCAGCAGGTTATCGCGAATGCCGAGGCGATCCAGCGTCGGCTGCAGCCGCGCCATGATGTCCGCCGACGAAAGGCGGATAGGCGCATCGATATGCGATACCGAAGCGATGGCAACGTGCTGAAAAAGCATGTGAGGCATCCAATGAGTGATGGTTAACCGCCGGACGGTACCCCGTCCTTATGGAGGCCGCAAGCCAGTCCCGTTCAGCTGCGCTGCGACAACGTCCAATTGACGGGAGCGTGGCCTAGATACTGAGTGCCCCAACGCTTAACGCTTTCAGCACCCGACACGGCGCATCCGAATGGCATCAAGGGGCTATCTCGCTGGCACTTTGCTCGCCGATCCGACACGAGAGCCGCTTGGGTAGGGTCGCAATCCAAGTCTGGCTTTGCGCGCTGTCTAGTTTTGTATCGCCCGGCGGCATCTGCTTCGATGCAGCGCTAGCCCTAGCTTCACTTGGTCAGCTAGATCTGCGCTTTGGCACTTACTTGGCGGACCATGCGGCCCAGGTCCACCGACGTTCGCCACTGGCAACCCGCTCACGCTTTACGCATCTGCACATGGCGGCGCACTCAAGTCGTCGGGCAACGCCTTCGAATGGACACCGCTGTTCGACAAGATGCCCCGCACCAACTGGCCACGGCTGGTTTCGGACGAACAAGGTCTACTGAAAGGCGAATGGGGCAAGGTCGGCGCGGCGGTCTCTCCCGCCGCCGCATCGCGAAGCGGCAAGCACGCCAGTTGCCGATGCAGCCGGCATTGTGGCGACTGAGTGCGCGACCTTCTTGCCCTTTGGTACAGGTTCGCCAACAGATCGCGAGGGCTAGAGTCACGTCTCCACCATCCGCCTGGGAGGGACGCGATGAACCTGTTCAAGATGAGCTTGCTGAGCGCTGCCGCGCTTTGTTTTTTTACGTCGGCGATGGCCGCAAGCGCGCAGTGTCGTGACCCGGTCGTACTGGTCCATGGCAACACCGGATCGCCTGCCGATTTCGACAACACCTACGTCGAGCTACGTGCGCGAGGCTACCCGGCCAGCCAGATCTTTCGCCCCAGCTGGGGCAGCAAGACCTGCGCTGCCTGCAATGATCACAGCGGCAGCGAAGGCACGCCGGTGCTCAACGCAGTGAGCAGCGCAATAGCCGCTTCATGCCGCGGCAAGATCGACGTAATTGCTCATTCGATGGGCGCCACGCTTGCCGCCAAGCAAATCAACGACGCCGGAATACGCAACAAGGTCGACGCCTTCGTCGGTATCGCTGGCGGCTTTCGCGGCCTGTGGTCCTGCGGGAGCTATCCCTA
>JBBSIY010000061.1:0-12384 GCA_038257785.1 Lysobacterales bacterium | reverse complement strand
GGCGGGTGCCGATTCTTTCGTTTGCGCGGCTTGCTGGCCTATCCGAAGTAGAAGGCGAGCGTGGTTCTAAGGTGGTCGTGTTGAAGGCGCTGTCTGGGCATCCGCGATTGCCGTACTTCTGCCTGCTGACGCAAGGCTTCCCGCGCCTGACAACGGTGTCGGCGTCCGCGCTAGTGCTCGAAGACGGTGGGGATGTTGATTTGCCGCCCGGTGCCTTGTCACGCGTGCGCACGCGCGACGACAGCGCAATCATTCCTGACCTTGAGGCAATTGAGCAGCTGATTGTCGATACGCTTGGGCTCGACCAAAAGGCGGCCTGATCGAGTCGTCGATCAGCGCTGGGTTATCAGCGCTAGGCTAGGTCACCAAATCGCCCTTGCAGCGCCGCCAATGCGGCTAGTCCTGCAGTTTCGGTCCGCAGAATTCGCGGTCCAAGAATAAGGCCGACAAACCCAGCGGTCGTCAACTGTTCGCGTTCGGCTGCGCTTAGTCCGCCTTCCGGCCCAATTGCGAACAACACGGATGCATCCATCTCGACACGCAGGCTAGCGATGCGTGCTTGACCCTGCGGATCGAGGGTGAGGCGCAAGCGGAAGTCGCCTGTTTCGTCGACCAGCTCCGCTAGTGATCGCGGGGCGTGCAAAACAGGAATGCGAGCGCGCCCACTTTGCTCGCAGGCGCTACACAGCACCCCGCGCCAGTGAACCATGCGCTTCTGCAATCGTTCGGCGTCAAGCTTGACCTCGGTGCGATCGGTAATCAGCGGCCAGACTTCCGCGACGCCTAGCTCGGTCGCCTTTTGCAGAATTAGATCCATTTTTTCGCCGCGCGCGATGCCTTGCGCCAGCGCGATTCGCAACGGCGACTCGTTGTCGACGGCTGTGCGTATCTCGACGTTCGCCACCGCCTGAGCTTTGCCGCGCACGCTCAGGCGACAGGCATAGTCGTAGCCATCGCCGTTGAACAAGGTCACGCTGGCACCGTCCGCTAAGCGCAGCACGCGCAGCAAATGGTTCACGCTGTTGTCTTGCAGCTGCAGCTCGGAATTGACCGCAAGCGGCGCGTCGACATAGCAGCGGATCGTTCTCATCAGTTAAGCCTCAACGAGTAGCGGCGGCGATTGCTTCACAGGTGACGTCGGCCAGCAAATCCAGCTCTGCCGAATTAACGCAGTACGGCGGCATCCAATAAAGCACGTCGCCCAGCGGCCGCAACACGACTCCGAGCTCGAGCGCCCGCGCATAGGCGCGTTGGCCGCGTCGCTGCGCAGCGAGGTAGGGTGTTTTACTGGGTCCGTCGGCGGCCAGTTCGATGGCTAAGATCATGCCGGTTTGCCGCACGTCGGCCACGTTCGGGTGTCTCTTGTATCGACTGGCGCGCAGCGCCATTCCCTGCGCGGTAGTGCGATTACGATTCAGCACGTCGTCGTCGCGAAAAATTGCCAGCGTAGCCAGCGCGGCCGCGCAGGCCAGTGGATTGCCCGAGTAGCTGTGCGAATGCAAAAACGCTCGCTCGCGACTTGGAGCCAGAAATTGCTGATAGATAGCGTCTGTCGCCAGCACTGCAGACAGCGGCATGAAGCCGCCGGTTATGCCTTTTGATAGACACAGAAGATCCGGAGAAATGCCCGCTTGCTCACACGCGAACATCGTGCCGGTGCGGCCAAATCCGACCGCTATTTCATCTGCAATCAGATGCACGCCGTGCTGACTGCACAGTTCACGGGCGGCCAGTAGATAGGCCGGATGATGCATACGCATCCCGCCGGCGCACTGCACCAGCGGTTCGACAATCAGCGCAGCAATCTGCTGACCCTCGCGGTCGAGTATGTCCGCCAATTTTGCTGCAGCGCGTTGGGCGCAGGCTTCGGCGTCTTCACCTGGCTGCGCAAGATACGCGTCGGGGCTAGGGGCGAAGGTCGGCTGCATCATCAGCGGGGCATACGTCCGTCGATACAGGGGTATATCGGTGACAGCCAGCGCGCCCAGCGTTTCACCGTGGTAGCCGTTCTCTAAGGCGACGAAGCGAGTCCGCTGCGCGTCGCCAGCGTTCAAATGCGCGTGGAAGCTCATCTTCAGCGCAACCTCGACCGCCGCTGACCCGTTGTCCGCAAAGAACACCCGCTGCAATCCCTCTGGCGCGAGGGCGACTAGCGCCTCGGCCAACTCGATCGCCGGCTCATGACTAAAGCCTGCAAGAATGACTTGCTCAAGCTTGCCGGCCTGCGCGGCGATCGCGGCCCCAATCTGTGGATTGGCGTGTCCAAACAGATTGGTCCACCAGCTGCTAATCGCATCGAGATAGCGCACGCCGCCATGGCTCGTTAACCACGCGCCCTCGCCGCGCGCGATGGAGATCAAAGGTGCGCCGTCGATGTATTCCTGCATCTGTGAGCACGGATGCCACAGCACCGCGAGGTCGCGGCTTCTCCAGTCGGTGTTGTGCATCGCTTTGCTATGCTCGCGCGATCATTATTGGTAGCGCCCACATGATTGACCGCTCACCGCGTCCTGTCCACGTCCACTCGCCCGCGCAGCGCGGATTCACCCTGATCGAAATTCTCGTGGTAGTCACGATTATTGCGATCCTTGCCGCCGTTGTGGTGCCGCGCTTCTTGGATCGACCCGATGAGGCGCGAGTGGCCAAGGCAAAGCAGGACATCAGCGCCTTAGTTACTGGCCTGAATCTGTACCGCTTGGACAACTACGTGTATCCGAGTACCGAGCAAGGACTACAGGCGCTCGTGCAAAAGCCCAGCGGCACGCCAGATGCGCCGAACTGGCGAACCGGCGGCTATATCGATCGTCTACCGCAGGATCCATGGAAGCGTGACTATCTTTTTTTGAGTCCGGGTCGTCAGGGCGAAATTGATGTGTATTCGCTGGGTGCTGACGGTCAGCCCGGTGGTGAAGGGGTGAGCGCCGACATTGGCAACTGGGGCGATTGAGACGCGCCTGTCTGGATTTTCACGCGTGACGTACCGAGCTGAGCCCGCACGCGGATTCACCCTGATCGAAGTGCTGGTGGTCGTGGTGATTGTGGGCGTCGTTGTTGGCGCAGCGACCTTGGCGATCAGCGCCAGCGGCAGTCGAGAGCTTGAAAACGCAGCGCGGCGTGCAGAGGCGAGAATCGCGCTGGCGTGCGAACGCGCGTTGGTCAGCGGGCAAGACCTTGGGTTTTCTTTGATCGAAGGCAGCCTGCGCTTCGGCTACATGCTGCCGACACGCTGGCAAGCGGTGTCCGACTCGCCTGATGAAGCACTGCGCGAGCGACCGATTGGCGAGGGCATTGCGCTGCGTTTGACGCGTGACGGCTTGGACGTCGTCGACGCGCCTGCCGGCGATGACCTGATAGCCGATAAACCTCAGTTCATTTGCTTCTCGTCGGGCGAACTAACGCCGTTTGAGCTGGAGCTCGCGCGCGATGGCGTGGCAGAGCGCTGGCATCTCCTAGCAAGGGTTGATGGCAACTTGGAGCTGACGCGTGAAGATCGGCGTTAGCTCTCCAGCCCGTGGCGGCGCTCAGACCCGCACAAGCGCGCGAGGATTCACCCTGCTTGAGGTGTTGATCGCTGTACTCGTCTTGTCGCTCGCGCTGGTGGCACTGGTGCGTACCACCGCACTTGAAGCCCGCGCGCTCAGTCAGACGCGCGACGCCACGCTGGCGCAGTGGGTTGCGTCAAATGTACTGGCCGAAGTGCGTTTGAACGAGGGTGTGCCCGCCAGCGGTCGCCGCAACGGCAGCAGTGAAATGGGTGGACGTCGTTGGCGCTGGGTGCTGGAATCGACCACCACGCAAGAGCGCAACATCCAGCGCCTCGACGTGTCGGTGTACGTCGATGATGCCGGGGCTGAAGCGCGCGATGAGGCGTCGGCGCGACTCAGTGGATTCGCGTGGCGATGAGCCGAACGCGCGGTTTCACGCTGATTGAAATGCTGGTCGCGGTGGCGCTGTTCGCACTGGCTGCGGCGCTGGCCCTAGGCGGCATGAACGCTATCACCCGTGCGCGCAGTCAGCTTGATGGCGAAATCAAACGTTTGGCAGACCTGCAGTTTGCCATCGGCCTAATCGAGCGTGATCTTCGCGCGTTGGCGCCGCGTTCCGTGCGCGACGGTTTCGGTCCGCCGCGTGCTGCGTTGACGGGTAGCGTAGATTTGCTGGAAGTGAGCCGATATGGCGCGGTCGGTGCGCTAGCGCTGACCCAGTCCGACATCGCTCGTGTCAGCTACCAGATCGACGGCCAGCGGCTGCTGCGACTGCGCTATCCGGTGCTGGATCGCGCGCCGGGCACGCTGCCGATTATTGATCCGCTGCTCGATCGGGTCGAAGGTATCGAGTGGCGCTATGTCGCCGCGGGCGGCACGCCGCCTGCGGCGCAGTGGCCGCCGCCTCGTGACGCTGCTGCGTTGCCGCGTGCGGTTGAACTGCGCCTGCAGCTGAGCGACTACGGTGAAATTCGTCGCGTGTTTGAGCTGCCGGCGGGTGGCTTGCCGTGAGATTGTCTTCGGTCACGGCGCACAGCCAGCGCGGTGTCGCCCTGCTGTCAGCACTGCTTGTTGTCGCGCTCGCGGTGGTGCTGGTCGCAGCGCTGCTCGATATGGGCGAGGCGAGTCGTTCGCGCACGCGGAATGCACTGCGTGCCGAGCAAACGTGGCAGCTGCTGCACGGCTTGGAAGGCTGGGCGGCGATGGCGCTGCGGCGAGATGAAGAGCAGGCCCCGGGCATTGATGGCCCCGGCGATGCTTGGCTGCAGTTGCTGCCGCCCATCTCTATTCCTGGCGGTGAGTTGACCGGGCGGTTGCGCGATCGCAGCGGCTGCTTCAACCTCAATCAGCTAGTGATTGGCGACATCGAAAACCGCGTCGCCGTGGCGCGCTTCGAGCGACTGTTAGGCGCGCTCAAGCTCGATCCTACACTCGCCGCGCGGGCGGTGGACTGGATAGATAGTGACGCCATCCCGGGTGCCGGCGGTGCTGAAGACAGTCAGTACCTGCAGCGCAGTCCAGCGTATTTGAGCGCCGGTCGCGCCTTCACCCACGTATCCGAGCTGCGCTTGCTCGCCGGCGTGGATGCTGAGGTGTATGCCGTACTGGCACCGGCGGTTTGCGCACTGCCGGCTGACGCCGTGATCAACCTGAATTTTGCGACGCCGGCGCTATGGATGAGTCTCGACTCGCGCATCACCGAAAGCATCGCGACCAAAATGTGGAACGAGGGCCGGGCGCGCTACGTCTCACTTGAGGAAGTCAGCACGGCGCTGAGCGGGTTGGGTATTGAGGTCGTCAATCTAGATCGCTGCGGCGTTGGTAGCCGGTTTATGGTCGCCGAGGCCGAGATTGTTAGCGACGGCATTCCGTTCGCCTACAGCAGCCTGATCGAGCGCACGCCGGGCAACATCCGCGTGATCGCACGGGTTCGCGGCCGGCTGTAATTACGGCAGCCCTCGGTGGGTGGTCCTGGCCCGAACCATTCGCAATCATTCGCGGCCGAGGGTGAAGGCCGCGAACACTTTGTCATCTCGATGACTCTCATCATCGCGAGCTGTATCAACAACAGCCTGTATCAACAACAGACTGGCACTTACGCCCGGCCGCGTGAAATGTTCGGGCTAAACCCGGCTGCTAGAATAGGCGGCTGATTATCTGGGATTTACCGATCGCGTATGCCGCACCGCCTCGTCATCCGAATGTTCTTCGACGGTGCTTGCGAGTGGCTAGCGCTGGATCGCGCCGGCAAGCTGGTGGATGGCCCAGCTTCTGGGCTGCCTGAGGCGAGCGCCGAACGTATTGATCTGCTGCTTCCCGCCGAGTACGTGCTGCTGCTCGACGCGCCGCGATTGGCGAAGCGATCTAGTCAGCTAGCGCAGGCGTTGCCTTACGCGATTGAAGAGCAGCTAGCCGGACCTGTTGAGCAGCAGCACGTCGCCTTTGACGAGCGCGCAGCGGGCGTTAGTGTCCCGGTCGCAGTGATCGAGCGAGCGCGAATGCGCGAGCTGCTGGCAACCTTGAGCGGCAAAGGGCATTCGGTCGATCGTTGTTTCAGTATTGCTCAGCTGCTGCCGTTTACGCCTATGCAGCTGACGATATTGATAGACGGAGAAGCCTCACTGCTGCGTTGGTCGGCGTCCTCCACCATGAGCTGCCGGACGGCTGAGCTGAGCGACTCGCTGCAGCTCTTGCGAGATAGCGGTGTGGCCTGGGAGCGCATGCGGGTTTGGCGTGTTCATGGAAGTCCTCTGCCCTCGCTCGGTGGCGATGTGGTCGATGAGGTGCGGATTCCGGCTGCGCTGCCATGGCTGGCCGAGCTGGTCGCAAGCGCTACTGCGCCAGACCTACTTCAGGGCGAATTTTTGCCACGGCGCCGCGGTGGGCGCGTTAGCGCACAGTGGCGCTGGGCGGCGGTGCTTGCCGGCGTGGCGCTGCTTGCCGGACTGCTGAACCTAACCGTCGAGCGCTTCGCGCTTGAGCGCCACAGCGATCTGCGGCGCGCCGAAATGGACGCCCTGCTGCGCCAGGCGATTCCCGGTACACAGCGCGTCGTAGATCCCGTCGCGCAGCTGAGCGCAGAGCTTGATCGCCGCGCCGGCACGCGGGTGGGTGGCGCACTGCCGCTACTGGCGCGCTTGGCACCGCTAATTGCGGGCAGCGGTCGCTACACCATTGAATCGCTTGACTATCGTGCTGGCGCGCTCGAGTTGACCATCACCGCTACCGATGTCGCGGCACTCGATGGATTGCGGGCCACCCTCTCAGCCGCACAGCTACAGGTTGACCTGACCTCGGCCTTGCCCGGTAGCAATGGCTACGAGGGGCGGTTGCGCATCAAGGACAGCGCGTCATGAGGACGTGGTGGCAGGCGCAGTCAGTACGTGATCGCCGCTTTGTTGCCGTGGGCGTATTTTTGGCTGTGTTGTTGCTCGGCTACAGGTTTGTTTGGCAGCCGCTCGAGCGCAGTCGCGACGAATGGCGACTGCGCGCAAGCGCGGCCGATGCCAGCCTGACCTGGATGCGTGATGCGGCGCAGCGTCTGCAGGCAAGCGCGCCAGCCAGCGTCGGCACCGCGCGTGACGGTCGTTCACTGATTGCTGTGGTCGATGCCGGCGTGCGCGAGGCCGGTCTGGGTGGTGCACTTTTGCGCGTCGAGCCGGTCAGTAGTGGACAGGTGCGCGTGTATTTTCAGCAGGCGAGCTTCGATGCGTTGACTGACTGGTTGAAAGCGATCGGCAGCAGCCACGGCGTGCAGGTGATTGAACTTTCTGTTCAGCGCAGCGCCGGGGTTGGGCTGGTCGACGCTCGTCTAGCGCTTGAAGCACCGGCGCCGTGAGCGTCGCAGCATTTATTTCTCTCGATAACATCGGCGTGATTCGATGAAAGTTCTCAAATGGCTGTTGATACTGTTCCTGCTGGCGATTGCCCTGCTGATCACCACAGTCGCGTTAATGCCCGCCAAGTTTGCCTTGGATCGAATGGGCAATCGGTTGGGCCCGCTTAGCGTTGACGCGGTCACGGGCACCATCTGGAATGGCCGTGCTGGCTCAAGCATGTTGAACGGCACGTCATTGGGCGCAATTACCTGGCACGTGCATCCCTTGGCTTTGCTGTCGGCGAGGGTCGATGCTGACCTCGGTTTGGATGGCGCGGACTACAAAGGCCAGACGTTTGCGAGCCTCAGCGGCAGTACGCTGCGCCTCCGTGATGCGCAGATCAGTATGGATGCACAGCGCTTGCAGCCTGCGGTCGATATTCCGTCGCTACACCTGCGCGGCCGCGTGGAATTTTTGCTCAGCGAGGCTGAGTTAGTCGGCGGCTTTCCACGCAAGCTCAAAGGCGAAGCGCATTGGCGCGATGCTGCAGTGTCAGGCGAAGCAGAGGCGCTGCTCGGCACCTTGAGCGCGCAGTTTCAAACCTCGAACGACGGCGCTGTGATCGGTACGCTGCAGGACGCGGGTGGGCCGCTCGCTCTAGACGGCCAATTTCGCGCGGCGTTCACCGGCTACGAAGCCGATGCCGTGCTGATGGCGCGCGATGGCAACCCCCAGGTTGTCAAGGCGCTGAGCTATGTCGGAGAAGTGCAGCCGGACGGCTCGTCCGTGCTGCAAATTCGCGGTCGTCTGCTACCGCTGCCCTGAGTGCCCTTATGACAGCAAGCGAATCTAAGGAGCTAGACGGCGAATTTTTGGATCACGCCCTCAGCGTGGCAATTGATGCCGCCGATGCGGCAGCCAAGCTAATTGAGCGCTATTACGCGGCGGGATTTTCAGTGTCTCTGAAAGACGACCAGACGCCTGTGACGGATGCCGATGTGGCGGCTGAACGTGTGATTCGGCAACACCTGCTGGCTGCGTTTCCCGCGCATGCGATTTTTGGTGAAGAGGAAGGTCAGGCCGGCGAGAGCGACTTCCTCTGGCTGGTTGATCCCATCGATGGCACCAAGTCCTTTGTGCGCGGCTATCCGATGTTTTCGACGCAGATTGCGCTGATGTATCGCAACGCGCTGGTGCTCGGCGTCAGTGCTGCGGGTGAGTACGGCGAGACGATGTGGGCGCGTCGCGACGGCGGCGCATTTTTGCGCGACGCAAACGGCTTGGTTCGACCGGCGCGCGTTGCGCCGTTGCCAAAACTGACGCAGCGCGCCTTGTCCACGGGCAATCTCAAATCATTGACGCGCGGGCCTGGCTGGCAAGCGCTGGGCGACATCATTAGTGGCATCGGTCGCATTCGCGGATACGGCGATTTTTTGCACTATCACCTGCTGGCGCGCGGCAGCATTGACGCCGTTATCGAGTCGGATCTCAATATTCTCGACATCGCAGCGCTGGCCGTTATCGTGCGCGAAGCTGGCGGCATCTTTACCGATTTAGATGGTGCTGAGCTCGGTCTCGCCACACGCAGCTCGCTGGCGGCTGCGCCAGATTGGCATGTCGAACTACAGCAACATTTCCAAGGATGGCGCGATGAGTAAGCTGCCGACAATTCACGCCACCGAAGACCTCGACTTCGGCGGCCGCTTTAAGCTTGAGCGTCTAGAGCTTGAGTTCTCCAACGGCGTGCAGCGCACCTACGAGCGCATGAAGCCGCGCGGCGGCGGCGCAGTCATCGTGGCGCCGATGCGCGATGCCGACACGATCCTGTTGATTCGCGAGTACGCCTGCGGTGTGCATCGTTACGAACTCGGGCTGGTGAAAGGTCGAATTGATCACGGTGAAAGCGTGCTGGAAGCCGCGCAGCGTGAGCTCAAGGAAGAGGCCGGCTTCGGTGCCAATAAGCTCACTGTACTGCGCGCGATGACGCTGGCGCCGACCTATATGAGTCACCAAACTTGGCTGGTGCTCGCCGAAGATTTGTATCCCGAGCGTCTGCCTGGCGACGAGCCGGAGGAGCTTGAGGTAGTGCCGTGGCGCCTGGATGCGCTGCACGAGCTGATGCTGCTAGAGGACTGTTCGGAAGGGCGTTCGCTCGCCGCGATGTTCATCACTCGGGAGTATCTGAGGCAGCGGCCGTGAGCGACAGCGGTTTGATAGAGAGCCTGCCGATCGAGGGCGTCATTGAGCTGGTGCGTGAGGCCGGCCGCGCTATCATGCACGTCTATGCCAGCGACTTTGCCGTCGAACACAAAGATGATCGCAGCCCGCTAACGGCCGCTGACCGCGCTGCGCACGACGTGCTCGACGCGGGCCTTATAACCCTGCCGGGCGCGCTGCCCGTGTTGTCAGAAGAGTCGGCAGCGATCACGTGGGAGACTCGTCGACAGTGGCAGCGCTACTGGTTAGTCGATCCGCTCGACGGCACACGCGAGTTCGTCAAGCGCAACGGCGAGTTCACCGTCAATGTCGCATTGGTGGACAACGGCGTGCCGGTGTTCGGCGTGGTCCTCGCCCCGGCCACTGGTGAGCTTTGGTGGGGCGGCGCGCAGATTGGCGCGTTTCGTCGTGAGCGCGACGGCAGCGATACGCGCCTGCAGAGCACGCGACCCGCGCCCGGGCGACTGCGCGTCGCGGCCAGTCGTTCGCATTTGGACCCGCGCACCCAAGCGCTGCTCGCAAAGCTCGGCGATCATGATCGTTTGGGCCTTGGTTCGTCATTAAAGTTTTGTCGATTGGCCGAAGGGATCGCCGACGTATACCCGCGCTTCGGTCCAACCAGCGAATGGGATACAGCAGCAGCGCAGTGCGTGCTGGAAGGTGCCGGCGGCTGCGTCATCGACACGCTTGGCCAATCGCTTCGATGCAATCAAAGTAGCTCATTGCTAAATGGTGATTTTCTTGCGCTTGGCGATCCGAGTCTGCCCTGGAAGTCGTGGCTGGGATGAGCACATTCGACGTGACCACGTCTAGCGTGAGCAAGTCTAATGTGAGCACATCTGAATTGACCACGTCAGGGCCGATCGGCGACGTCAGTGCACTGCTGGCGATCATGCAGCGTTTGCGCGATCCAGAAACCGGCTGCCCGTGGGATGTCGCGCAGAACTTCGCCAGCGTCGCGCCTTACACGATTGAGGAGGCGTATGAGGTCGCCGACGCGATTGATCGCGACGATATGCAGGCATTGCGTGATGAGCTGGGCGATCTGCTGCTGCAGGTCGTGTTTCACGCGCGCATGGCGGAAGAGGCCGGGAGCTTTAATTTTGCTGACGTGGTGATGGCCATTTTCGACAAGATGACTCGTCGTCATCCGCATGTGTTTGCCGGCGCGAGCGTCGCCGATGCCGAAGCGCAATCACGCGCGTGGGAGCTGCAGAAGAAGCAGGAGCGACGGGCAACTGATCCCGACGGCAGCACGCTCGCGGGAATCGCACGCGGCGTGCCTGAGTGGCAGCGCGCGATAAAGCTGCAAAAGCGCGCCGCCCTTGTCGGCTTCGATTGGCCCGACCCAGCGCCGGTAATTGACAAGCTGCACGAGGAAATTGAAGAGGTTCGCGTTGAGCTAGCGGCCGTCGCCAATGCGCCCGCAGAGGCAGCGGCGCAGGCGCGGCTGCAGGACGAAATTGGCGATTTGCTGTTTGTCGCCGCCAACCTCGCTCGTCATGCCAAGGTCGATCCAGGCAGCGCGCTGCGGCACGCCAACGCCAAGTTCGAACGGCGATTCCGCGCGATGGAGGCGTTGGCCATTGCCGATGGCGTGAGCCTTGATGGCCTTGATCTTGCGGCGCAAGATGGTTATTGGAATCGCGTGAAAGCGGAAGAACGCAAAGCGGTTTCGAACACTGACATGTGACTGCATTGAGGTTTCGGTATGAGTCGTACTCAATTCGCCAGCTTTGCTGATTTCTACCCGTACTACTTAGCCGAACACAGCGACCGCCGCTGTCGGCGCATGCATTTCATTGGCTCGACGCTGGTTCTGATCTGTGTGGCGCTGGCGCTTTTCGTCAGCCCTTGGTGGCTGCTGGGCATGCCGCTTGCTGGCTATGGGTTTGCGTGGGCTGGGCATTTCGGCTTCGAGAAAAACAGGCCAGCGACCTTCAAACATCCGCTATACAGCCTGATTGGCGATTGGGTGATGTATGCGCAGATGCTTCGCGGACGGCTTAGTTTCTGAACGAAAGCTGCCTGTTAGGCGAACCTTCACGCTCTCGCAAGTCCTCTGTCTCTAGCGTGTAGTCACTCACCGGAGATAGCCCGTCATGCACCGTCGTTCTGCGATCACCCATCTATTGGCGCTTGCCGCCGCACCGTCACTGTTGTTGCGCGGCGCTGCTGCGCACGCCGAGGAGACCGTCGTGAATGTAAATTTGAAAGAAGCCATCAAGCCGCTTGCCAAGCCGCATGCCGAATGGAAGGGCGTGGTTTCCGACGCCAGCTATCGCGTGCTTTTTGAGGAATCGACCGAGCGTGCTGGCTCGAGTCCGCTCGACAAAAATTACGCTGACGGCACCTATATCTGTGCAGCCTGTCATCTGCCGCTGTTCGACAGCGGTCACAAGTTCGATAGCGGCACCGGCTGGCCGAGCTTCTTTACCCACATCGACGGACACCTGCAGACCAAGCGCGATTTCAAGCTGATCTGGCCGCGCACGGAGTATCACTGCGCGCGCTGCGGTGGTCATCAAGGCCATGTGTTTGACGATGGCCCAAAGCCGACCGGTCAGCGTTGGTGCAACAACGGCGTGGCGCTCGCGTTTGTGGCGCGCGCTGATCCACTGCCGGCATTGCGTTCATGAGTCGCGTGGGATCGCGCGTGGGCCTAGTCGCTGCGATGGTCGGCGGTTTTCTGCTGACGCTCGCACTGCTGCCGAGTCGTTCTTTGAAGTGGTTAGTAGTTGTCGAGGTGTCTCGGTCCATGGTGGCATTCGCAACGTTTGGGGGCGGCTGCTTTTTTTGCATGGAGTGTCCATTTGATTCCTTGGACGGCGTCATCTCTACGACCGCTGGGTATGGCGGCGGCG
>JBBSIY010000060.1:0-12489 GCA_038257785.1 Lysobacterales bacterium | reverse complement strand
CTCACGACCGGGACCATACAGCCCGCTCAGCCGTGCCGATGCAGCCAGTGGCACATCGCGGAGCAGCGCCTCAGCCTCAAGCAGCACTTCACCATTAAAGCTGGCGGGCAGCGTGCTCGACGCCTCGTCCACCCAACCGCCGCGGTCTTCGCCGTACACCGCCGTGCTTGAGGCAAACACGAGCCGCGAACACGCCGACGGCAGGGCATCGAGCAGCCGCTTCAAGCCATCGACATAGATCTGACGATAGGCCTCAGGCGTGCGGGCATCAGCACTCGCCACATAGGCGATGGCGGTGATTTCCCCGTCGAAAGCAGACGCTGGAATAGGCCGACCCAGATCAACCGCCGCGCGCTCGAAGCTGACGGGCAAGCCCTTTGGCTGGCGTCGCCACGCGAGCACGTGGCCGCCTGCATCAATCCATCGTAATCCCAGACGCGTGCCTAGATCACCGCAACCGGCGATCAGCAGGCGCATCAGGCTGGGCTTACAAGGCCGGCGTCTCGCGATTTGCGCGGCAGGTAGCGCAGCCAAATCAGCCACACGGCGAGCGCATCAAGGACGATCAGCGCCTGCCACAGGTAAAGATGGAACCACTCAAACGCCACTTGGCTGTACTGGCCCATGTAGAAGAGCGAAATAATGCGCACCAGATTGAGCGCCTGAATGGCAAAGAATCCAATCACGACACCCACGATTTTGAGCTTCCATGGCGCGGGGAATGCCAACACCGCAGCAACCAAAATAATGACGGCCTCAATACCGTCGCAGCCGGGCGCGATGGCGACCGCAAAGCCGTTGGTCATGCTGCGAATGACGATGCCTTCCGTCGCCACATTTGGATCGAACAACGTGATCAACCAGCCGCTGACATCGGCCAACACACTGGTAAACGGCAGGGTGAAATGGTCGCGCGCAAAGTTGGTGATACGGAACCCAAACATCGCGAGCAGCAGGGTGACAAACAAAAAGAAAAAACGAAACATCGTTCTAATGACTAGATTAAGGTGGACCAAATGCTAGCATCGAGCGATGAATCCAGCGTCTAATCTGACCTTTGTCGGCCCGATGGGCGCGGGCAAAACTTCCATCGGCAGGCGCGTTGCCGAGCGTTTCGGGCTGACCTTTGTCGATGCTGATCACTGGATCGAGCGCCAGCTTGGGGTCTCGATTAGAACTATCTTCGAGCTGGAAGGCGAGGCGGGCTTTCGCGAACGTGAGCGCGAGGCCCTGCGCCTCCTGTGTGCGGGAAGCGGTCAGCTAATCGCCACCGGTGGCGGTGCCGTGCTGGACCCCGTCAACCGTCAGCGCCTAATATCCAGCGGCTATGTGGTGTGGCTGCGCGTGTCCGTCGGTCAGCAGATCGAGCGGCTCGCTCGTGACCGCACGCGCCCCTTGCTGGCCGCCCCCGATCGCCGCCAACGATTAGAGTCAATGGCAGAGCAGCGGAATCCCCTATATGCCGCGGTCGCAGACTACGTATTTGAGTCGGACGGTCGAAAAGTAAGCGCTGTTGCTGATCGCTTAGCAGGTACCCTGCGCACGCGCTGGCAGCGATTGGAGCAAGCAGCATGATCGCGACATACACCATCGATGTAGCGCTGGGGGCGCGCCAGTACTCGATCGGCATTGGCGCCGGTTTGCTGACGAACAACCAGCTTCTACGCCAGCACGTTCGCGGCCGTCACGCGCTGATCGTCACCGACAGCAACATCGCCCCGCACTATCTTCAATACGTTGAGGCGGCGTTAACAGACTGCACATCTCGCACGCTGATCCTACCGCCCGGGGAGCAAGAGAAGAATCTGCAACGCTTCGCCGACCTGATGTCCGCGCTCAGCGAACTGCGCGCCAGCCGCGACGTGACCTTGATCGCCCTTGGCGGCGGTGTGATTGGTGATTTAACTGGGTTTGCCGCGGCCTGCTGGATGCGCGGCGTACGCTTTGTGCAGATTCCGACAACGCTGTTGGCGATGGTGGATTCGTCGGTAGGCGGTAAAACAGCAGTCGACTTGCCCGCGGGGAAGAACCTCGTCGGGGCATTTCATCAGCCAGCAGCGGTACTTGCCGACACGAATACGCTAAGCACACTTCCCGAGCGCGAGCTGCGCGCCGGCTTTGCCGAAGTCATAAAGTACGGCGCGCTCGGCGATGCGGCGTTTTTCCAGTGGCTGGAAGAGCACGCGACAGCCCTGCTAGCGCGCGACCCTCGGACGCTAGCCTCAGCGATTGCCCGCTGCTGTCGGCACAAAGCCGACATCGTCGCGCGCGATGAAACTGAGCAAGGCGAGCGCGCGCTGCTCAATTTCGGCCACACGTTTGGTCATGCGATTGAGGTCGAGTCGGGCTTTGGCGCAGTGCTTCACGGCGAGGCGGTTGCTATGGGTATGGTTTGCGCGGCGCGACTTTCGACGTCGATGCGTCGCGCCGCCGAGATCGATGAACAACGTTTGCTTGACCTGCTGCAGCGTTTCGAGTTGCCGACAGCGGTACCCCCACTGCTGGATCCCACGCGCCTGCTGAGCGCCATGCGCCTCGACAAAAAAGCCGTCTCCGGTCAGCTGCGGCTGATTCTTTGGAAAGGTTTGGGCGCAGCCGACATGGTCGATGGCGTTGCGGACGCACAGGTGCTGTCAACGCTGGAAAGTTGCCGCGCCAAGTAGACTATTAGTATGCGCATATACCTACAGCAGCGGCCCGTCGCCGGCGAACAGCCGCGCTTTTACTCGATCAGTCTCGCGCAAGATCTGCTGGGCGGCTGGGTACTGATGCGCGAATGGGGACAGCCGGGCGGGAGAAACTCAGCCAAGCGCGAGCTGTTTCTTGATCGTGAGGACGCGCTAAAAGCCCTTTCCAATGCGCGCGACGGCCAAATCAAGCGCGGCTTTCAGGTGATGTTTGCGCAAGGCGTAGACGCGCCGCGGTGAAGTAAAAGCGCCGCCAAATCGATACCGAACAGGAAAAACACTTGTGACGATGAAAAATGATCGCTTTCTGCGCGCGCTGCGTCGCGAGCCGGTGGATGCCACCCCCGTGTGGATCATGCGTCAGGCGGGCCGCTATCTTCCCGAATACCGCGCTACTCGAGCCCGCGCCGGAAGCTTCTTGGCGCTCGCCAAAAATCCGGAACTTGCGTGCGAGGTGACACTGCAGCCGCTTGATCGATTTGCGCTTGACGCCGCCATTCTTTTCTCCGACATCCTCACTGTGCCGGACGCGATGGGATTGGGTCTCTATTTCGCCGACGGAGAAGGCCCAAAGTTTGAGCGGCCGGTACGTACCGAAAGCGACGTCGCGAGGCTTGCCGTCCCCGATATGGAAACCGAGCTGCGCTATGTGATGGATGCGGTGCGCCTGATCCGGCGCGAGCTAGATGGTCGGGTGCCTCTGATTGGATTTTCCGGCAGCCCGTGGACGCTTGCCTGCTACATGATTGAAGGCGGCGGCAGCGACAAATTTTCGCGGATCAAGGCGCTCGCCTATAGCAATCCAGCGCTTCTGCACAAACTTTTGGAAACCGTCACCGAGGCAGTGATTGCGTACTTGAGCGCGCAACGGGAGGCAGGTGCGCAAGCGCTGCAGGTATTTGATACCTGGGGCGGCGTGCTGTCGCCAGCGCTGTATCGCGAGTTCTCGCTGCGCTATCTCACACGCATTGCCGAAACCCTGCCGCGTGGCGAAGGCAGTGACCGCACGCCACTGATTCTGTTCGGCAAGGGCAATGCCCCCTATTTGGAAGAGCTCGCCGCGAGCGGCACCGAAGCCGTCGGAGTCGATTGGCTGGTGACACTCGACGAAGCGCGTCGCCGCACCGGCGGCAAAGTCGCGCTGCAGGGCAACCTCGACCCGACCGTACTGCACGCGCCCGTTGAGGCGATACGCCGCGAAGTGAAAAACACGCTGACCAGCTTCGGGAACGGCCCAGGCCATATCTTCAACCTAGGCCACGGCGTGACGCCCGACATCAACCCCGAACACGTCGGCGCGCTAGTCGACGCGGTGCATGAGTTCAGCTCAGCGCCCTAATTAGGTGCCCTAGTTCAGCGATCTAGCTCCGTTTCCTGCGCGAGCGGTGTCGTGCAGGGAGCGGGGCCAGCCGAACGAAACGAACAACTGCACGCTGCCCGACAGCAATCTGTCGGGCAGCGTGCGTGCCGCTTCTAGCTACTTGACTTCAAAGCCGCGCCGGGCGAGCAGCGGCCTGATATCAGGATCGCGACCGGCGAAGTCGCGGAACAGCTGCATCGCATCTTTGCTGCCGCCTTGAGAGAGCAAAGTCGCGCGGAAATGATCGCCATTGGCGCGGGTCAAACCGCCGTTTTCTTTAAACCACTTGACGCTGTCGGCATCCAGGACCTCGCTCCAGATATAGGAGTAGTAGCCGGCGGAGTAGCCGCCAATGATGTGCGAGAAATACGTCGACCGATAGCGCGGCGGCACCAGTGCATAGTCAAGGCCCGCCTTCTTCAGCGCTGCGGCTTCAAAGGCGATCACGTCAGTAGGTACCTGATCAGTCCCAAGCTGATGCAACGCTTGATCGAGCATCGAAGACGCTAGGTATTCGGTACTCGCAAAACCTTGATTGAACTGCTCGGCAGCCACCACCTTGTCAAGCAACGCCTGCGGAATTGGCTCGCCGGTTTTGTAGTGCTTGGCATAGTTGGCCAGCACAGACGGCCACGTCGCCCACATCTCGTTGACTTGCGACGGATACTCGACGAAGTCGCGCGGCACCGAGGTGCCGGCAAAGCGCGGGTACTTCACGTTGGAGAACATCCCGTGCAGCGCATGGCCGAACTCATCAAACATGGTGGTGACCTCATCGAAGGTCATCAGGGTCGGCTCACCGTCTGGTGGCTTCGGGATGTTCTGATGATTGGCGACGACGGGCTGCTCATTAAGCAATCCACTCTGGCTGACATACGCGTTCATCCACGCGCCGCCACGCTTAGACTTCCGGGCGTAAAAGTCGCCGATGAAAATGGCCAGCGAAGCGCCGTCGGTGTCAAACACTTCCCATGCGCGAGCATCAGGGTGGTAAACCGGCAAGTCGGGACGCGGCTTGAAGGTCAGGCCGTACACCTGATTGGCAGCAAAAAAGACGCCGTTCTCCAACACGTTGTTGAGTTCGAAATAGGGCTTAAGCTGGTTTTCGTCGAACGCGTAACGCTCCTGCCTCACCTTGTCGGCATAAAAGTCCCAGTCCCACGCGGCAAGCTCGAAGCCGCCTTTCTCAGCATCGATCACCTTCTGCATATCGGCGGCCTCACGCCGCGCGTTGGCAACCGCAGCGGGCGCAAGTCGGCTGAGCATGGCGTTGACCGCTTCCGGCGTCGCAGCGGTAGCATCTTCTAGCCCGTAAGCGGCATGACTTGGGTAGCCCAGCAGCTTGGCCCGCTCGGCGCGCAGACTGACGACCTTGGCCAGAATCTCACGATTGTCGAACTCGCCACCGCGGCTTCCTCGAGCAATCGATGCCTCGAACACTTTCTGTCGGCTGGCGCGGCTAGTCAGATTGGTCAGCGGCGGTTGACCCGTGGTGTTCTGCAGCGCGATGGCGTACTTGCCCTCATTGCCATCCTCCTTAGCCTTAGCCGCAGCAGCGCTTATCTGCGCTTGGCTCAAGCCGGCCAGCTCGTCTGCTGTGTCGAAGTAAACAGTCGATGCGTTGACCTCTTTCAACACGTTCTGGCTAAACGTCGTTTGCAGGACGGCAAGCTCAGCATTCAACGCCTTGGCACGCTCCTTTTGCGCGGCGTCAAGCTGCGCGCCTGAGCGCACAAAGTCCTTGTGGTAGCGCTCAAGTACGCGGACCGACTCCGCGTCTAAACCCAAATTTGCTCGCGCTTCATACAGCGTTTTGATGCGGTCAAACAGCTTTTGGTTGAGCGTGATGGCGTCGGTGTGCGCGGCCAATTTCGGCGCCATTTCCGCTTGTATGGCCTGCCGCACGTCGTTGGTGTCGGCACCGGCCAAATTGAAGAAAACGGACGTAACGCGGTCAAGAATTCGACCGGACCTCTCCATCGCGACAATGGTGTTGTCAAACGTTGGCGCCGCGGCACTGTCGGCGATCGCGTTAATCTCTGCAATCTGCTCGGCCATTCCGCGCTCAAGCGCTGGCGCGAAGTGCTCGTCGCGAATCTGATCAAACTGCGGGTAGCCGAATTGCAGCGGACTCGCTTCGAAGAACGGGTTAGCGCGTGCGACCGGAACAGACTCAGCGGGCGTGGTGCCGCTGATGCCATCGGATTTGGGTGCCTCAGACCTTGACTCGGGCGCCGATGCGCAACCGGAAAGAGAGACGATCGACAGCGCAAGCGCAACGGCGAGCGGCTTGTTCATTGCGTGATCCTTGTAGCAGGCAGAAAGAACCGAGAAGGCTAACCGATTTAGTGGGCATCGGCCTGTGCAGGTCGGCATGGGTGAGCCGCCAGAATGGCAGCCTGCAAAACGGCACCGCTGACTGGCTTGCGCAGAAATCCCGTCATCCCTGCTGCCTCGCAATCGGCCTCTGCACGCGAGTCGGCGCGCGCAGTCAGGGCGATCACTGGCAAAACGTGCCCCTGCGCTCTGAGCATGCGCGTGAGGCTAAGTCCATCAAGCCCAGGCAAATCGAGATCGATAAAGGCGAGGTCGAAACTTTCTGTCGCGGCCGCCATGCAGGCCGCCAGCGCGTGAGGGGCATGAACAACGCTATGGCCTAGCCCGGCGAGCAACTCGCTCACCACTGCGGCGATAGTTGGGTTGTCTTCCACCAGCAGGATGCGTTGCCCATGGATCGATCCGTCATCTGGTGCCGGCAATGGCGAGGATGGCTGTGCTGCCGAATGTTCCGCGGCATCAGCCTGCGTCAACGGCAGCGCGACGATGAACCGCGCGCCCGCTCCCAGTTTGCTATCGATCGAAATACGGCCGCCCATTGCCGCGACCAGCTCCTGACAAATCGCGAGTCCGAGGCCACTGCCGCCAAAACGGGCGGACGTGTTCGCGCCATCCGCCTGCTCAAACCTTTGGAACAGCCGCGCTTGCTGCTCGTCGCTTAACCCAGGACCGTCGTCACTCACTTCGATCAACACGCCGCCCTCAAGTCGACATCGAGCGTGCAGATGCACTTCACCCCGCTCGCTGAATTTAATCGCATTGCCTCCCAGATTCAGCAGTACCTGCTGCACGCGCAGCGCGTCGCCGAGCCATACCCGCGCCAGCGTCGACTCGCGCTCGCTGCGGTAAACCAACCCTTTCTGCACTGCCTGCGGCTCCAACGTCTGATCGATCGCGTCAAGCAGCGCATGCAGGTCAAACGACTGATTCAGCAGCTCGAGCTTGCCTGCTTCGATTCGGGCCAAATCAAGCGCATCGTTGACCAGCCGCAGCATGATGCGACCAGATTGATCGATGCCGTTGGCATAGCGCTGCTGTCGCGCATCCAACTGTGTCTTGAGCAGCAGCTCGGTCATGCCCAACACCCCGGTCATCGGCGTGCGTATCTCATGGCCCATCGTGGCCAAAAAATCAGACTTCGCCTGCGAGGTTCGAAGAGCCCACTGACGCTGACGTTCCGCGAGCTCATTTGCATGACGCTGCAGCAGCCGTGCACGCTTCCAGCGCCACAATCGCCACGCGGCGATGATCAGCAACGAAACCCAAAGCGCGCGTGCCGGCCAAGTGACCCACCACGGTGGCAAAACAGTCACGGCAAGCGTCAGCGGCGGCTCGACCCAGCTGCCATCAACGCCCGCTGCCGTTGCCTCGAACTGATAGTCGCCGGGCGGCAGATTCGGATAGCGGCGCTCGCCACTCGCGCCACCTTCAACCCACTCTGCATCGACCCCGACCAATCGAAATCGGTAGCGATGCGATGCTGGATCGGCGAACGACAGCAGGCGAACAGAGAAGTGCAGTTCACTATCGTCGTGGTCCAGCTCTACGCGCGCCGTCGGATCGCGCGCTTCGACCACGCCTTTGTGGCGGACGTCAACTCGCTCGATGCGCAGCCGCGAAGGCGCAGGAGGTGTTGCAATCTGCGACGGGTCGAACATCACCAGTCCAGCGGCAGTCGCGGCTGCGATCACGCCATTCGGCAGCAACACGGCCGGCCGGTTGCTGAACTCTCTGCTCGGCAAGCCGTCGCGCACGCCGTAGCTGCGGATTCGGTTGCGAGCCACCTGATAGTGCAGCAGCCCGCGCGACGTGGTGAGCCAAAGGTCGCCCAAGGCATCGACAATCAGGCCGCCAGTCTCGACAGCTGGCAAGCCTTGGTCGGCTCCGATCCGACGTCGCAACTTAAGACCGTCCGCACCGACATCAAACTGCTCCAACGCGCCAAGCCGCTGCAGCCAGAGGCTGCCGTCAGCCGCAAACGCAAACGCGAAAACGCGCTCCCGCGGACTGCCCGATACCGGCTTCAACGCGCCGCTAGCCGAATCGCGCCGATACAGACCGCCGGCGCCGGCGAGCCAGAGTGCCGCGTCGGGGCCTATGACGAGCTGCTCGGTATCGCCAACAACCAACCCACCGGTATCGTCGGCCAAATAACGCTCAAGCAGATTGCCGCGCCCGTCACGATGCTCGACGCCACCACCGTTGGCCGACAGCCAGATGCCGCCAGCGCCATCAGCGATCAGCAAATCAATTAGGCCGTCGGGCGGCGACGTGTCGCCCTCGCCGCTCCGCCAATGGCGCACCGACCCGCCGTCAGTGGCAAGCCGAGTCAGCCCACTGTGGTAGCCGATCCATACCGCGCCGTCGTCGGCCTGCAGCACCGACCACATGCGCTTGTCCGGCAGCTGACCAGCCGCCTGCAGCCGACGGTCGACGCGACCCGTCGCTAGCTCCACACGATCTAGCCCGCCGTTCAACCCAACTGACCAGAGAAATCCATCTGCTGCGCCGGCTAGGGCACGCGGCATCGCGCTTAAGGTTTCCGAGCGACCCTCTTCGGCCTGAAGCACGCTGAAATTGCGCCAGCCTGGCGCGAGTCGCGCAAGGCCGGCCCCAAGCGTGGCGAACCACAGGCCCCCTTCGTGATCTTCCAGTGCCGCGAGCACAGGGCCCGCTGCCAGCGCCAAGCTAGGTCGCGGCGCGCCTTGAAACCGCCGCAGTTCGCCATCTACGATGCGATTCAGGCCGCCGCGCGTGGCGATCCACAGATTGTCGCTGCGATCACGCAGTACGTCGTGGACGCCGACGTCGGTCAGTCCTTCACGCTCGGCCGCTTGGCTAATTCTGCCGCTCGCATCGCGCTGATCCAGCCCCCCTCCGCTGCCGATCCACAGGCGTCCGCCGCTATCGGGCGTCAGGCTAATCGTGTTGTTTCCGCTTGGACCGTTTGCACCGGGTGGGTAATGCTCGAACCCTTTGTCAGACCAACGATCCACGCCAGCAGCACCACCGACCCAAAGCGATCCAGCCTCGTCGACCGCCAGCGAGAGCACGTGTTCCGACGCAATGCTAGTGGGATCAGCCGGGTCATGGCGAAACGCCCGCACCTCGCCTGAGTCTGCATCCAACCGATATAACCCGCCGCCAAAACCACCGAACCATACCGCACCGTCGGCAGTCGAGGTGATCGCCCACACGTCATCCAGCGCAATCGGCGTGGGACGATCTCGCTGATAGTGAATAAACCCGCCAGAGCCTGCTCGCAGCAGACTTAAGCCTCCGCCCTCGGTACCCACCCACACGCGATCACGCGCATCCACATGCAGGGCCTGCACAACATTGCTCGGAAGTGAAGTGGGATCGGCTGGATCGTGTTGAAAAACCAAAAACTCGACGCCGTCAAAGCGCGCCACGCCGTCGCCTGTGCCTATCCACAAATAGCCATGCCGATCCTGCTCCAGCGCGTAGACCTTGTCAGACGGCAACCCGTCGCCCGTAGTAACTGATCGAAACAGCGGAGTTTCCAGCAGCAGCGGTTGCGCCGAAACCGTCCAGCTGACACATGCCGTAAGCACTGCTGCGATGAGGCGCATCGGCATAGGGGTTCCCGATAGGAGGACCGGACAGGCAAGTAAACGCCGCATCGGCGGCACAAACCAGCCGCCCGCGAGCCGCAGGCGGAGCAAAGACTACAATCAACTGATGCCCAACCCTAGCGCCCGCCGATCCGCGCGTCCCAGCCATCTACTGCGCTGGGCCCTGGTCGTCGGTGTGATTGTATCGACGGCATTTGGCCTGAGCGCGCTGCTGGGTCTGATCGATTCGACGGTGACGCTCTGGCAACGCATTCAGCAATTGCCACCTTGGATCAGCGCGGGATTTGTCTTGGCCGCCGCTGCGCTCATCTGCGCCAGCGGCTGGTTGATGTGGCGCCTGCTAAGAACCCCTTCAAAGCGCGAGGCCGTTGCCGACGCGATTGATCGACCACGTCTCGAGAAGAGGATCGCGGCCCTAGAGGTGCCGGGTGCTGCACTGGCGGAAGAACTGCATGAGCTGGACCGTCGACGCGCCGCCGACGTCGTGCAGGTTGCGCTTTTTGGCGATATTTCTAGCGGTAAATCGAGCCTTCTAATCGCGCTTGCGCCAAGGTCTGCCGCCAACGTCAATGTGATCGGTGGCACGACGCGACGCGTCGAACACGCAGCTGGCCTCTTGCCGGACGGTCGAACGCTGCAGATTGCCGACGTGCCGGGTGTCAACGAGTCGACTGGGGAGGGCCGCGCGGCATTGGCAAAAGACGAAGCCGCGCGTGCACATGCGCTGGTGTTCGTGGCCGATGGCGATTTGACCCGCAGTCAGGATCACGAACTGCGCGCCCTGCTCGCAACGGGACGCCCGTTAATCCTGGCGCTGAATAAGTCTGACCGTTACCGCGACGACGAGCGCGCAGCGCTGATCGGAAGACTTCGCGAGCGCTATCCAGCGCCGCAGGTAAAGGTGATTGCGGTTAGTGCCGGCTATGTGGAGTTGATCACTCGCGAGCACGCGGACGGCCGTCGCGAGCAAGTAGAGCGCGCGCAGACCCCGCGCGTTGATGAGCTGCTGACTGCTTTGTCCGTGGTCGTCAAACGTGGCGCAGCGGCGATGGAGCCTGCGCGCGAGCTGGCCACGCTGGAACGCCTCGACCAGCGCCTGGCAAGCAGCGAAATTGAGCATCGAAAATCATCTGCCGAAGCCTGCATTACGCGCTACACCCGGCGTGCACTGGTCGGCGCGATGGCCGCGGTTGCACCCGGCACCGACCTACTGATCCAAGGCGCTTTGGCTACGGCAATGATTCGCGAACTGTGCGCGATTTACGATCTGAAAGCGCGCGATATTGATCTTGATGAGCTTATTAAAGGCGCCGGCAGCACAGCACGCAGCAGCACCGCTTTGACGCTGGCAATTGCCGGCAATGCGATGAAGGCGTTTCCCGGAGCCGGCACGCTGGCCGGAGGCATGGTGCATGCGCTCGCTTATGGACTTCTTTTTGATGCCTTGGGTCGAGCGGTGGCGGATACGCTAGCCGGCGCTCGCTCGCTTGATCGCGAGGCAACCTTAGCAGCATTTAAGGATGCTCTCAGCAGCACAAGCCGCGAGCGATTGCGGGCGCTAGCCACTCTCGCGTGGGACAGTGCGCGCGGCTTGGATCGATCATCACGATCTATTCTGGAACATCCCAACGCAGGACACTCCGACCATGCAGACTAAACGCTCCGTTGCAAGGTGTGCCCTGGGACTGTTGGCGCTGTGCTTGCCTGTGCTGCTGTGGGCAGCAGCACCGAGCTACCGCATCGATTCGGTGCACACGCGTGTGGTTTTTTCCGTCGAACACAACGGATTTTCTCGCGCGCTTGGAACGCTATCTGGCCTCCGTGGCTCACTCACGTTTGCTGCTGACGACTGGAGCTCAGCTACGGTTGATGTGTTTATTCCCTTGCAACGTCTTGACCTTGGCGATGCAGACTGGAACACACGCATGCTCAAGGATGATTTCCTTGCCCTCAGCGTGCAGAAGGAAGCCCGATTCCAGTCGACCCGCGTCGAGCCTATCGATGACACGCACGCCACGATCTATGGCAATTTGAGCGTGCGCGGAGAATCGATTGAGGTCGCGCTGACGGCGAAGCTCAACCGCGCCGCGCGCAATCCGCTCACGTTACGGCGCACGGTAGGATTCTCAGCAACGGCAACGCTGAGCCGTAGCGCGCTTGGAATGCGCAGTTGGAAATCGATGATTGGCGACAGCGTGGACTTGGTAATTGAGCTGGAAGCGACGCGTGGCAAAGCATCCAAAAAACGGGACGACGAAGCCGCAGACGTTAGCCAACATCAACAGCCACACGATCTGAAACATTAGACGGCTTTTACCCATTGCCGCGATAGTGTGATTGCGCCTGCGTTGATTTCACCTGATTTGATCTACGTCGATTCAATTTCACCTAGGGAGACGAGCTATGCAGTGGCGAAATAGTGCAGACCGCTGGGGCAGCGTAGCCAAGCTGCTGCACTGGAGCATTGCCCTGCTCATCATCGGCCTAGCGGTCGTTGGCCTGCTGATGG
>JBBSIY010000059.1:0-12489 GCA_038257785.1 Lysobacterales bacterium | reverse complement strand
GTGTACAAGTGAGACCATTAGCGCAAATCGTCGCAGCTAAAAATACGCAACCCACAGCGTGGAATGCCTATGGTTGCAAGCTCTGCGCGCGTCCCATTGCCAATAGCCATTGGATGGCGGAACCGAAAAAACATCGCTTAGCGAGGAATCGTTTGTCAGGTGGCGAGCACCTCATGCTTGCGTTGCACATCGGCTCCAGCGACTGGGCACTCGTCATTGATAGACATAGTTGACGAGCTGAAACGCTGACCCTGCTGCGGACCCAAGGACCAAGCCAAGCATCGCCTCTGCTCGACTGTGCCGCCCAAGCACAACCCGCGACCACGCTACCGTGAGCGCTACAACAAACAACGACAGCATCACAAGATGATGCGGCCACCACAGCAACGCGGCCAATGCGGCAAACGCCACGTGTAGCGAGACCTTGAGCCAGGAGCGCAACAACAGAGCGGCCACGACAAGAGCGGCACATACAGCAGCTCCGGCAGTGACTGCCTTGGGTTGCGATGCGGCCCACGACAGGGCAGTGACCACCATAAGCGCAGTTGCGAGGAAGACGTTGAGCTGAAAGCGCTCCGTGGGCTGCGACGCATCCGCATGGCTCCAGCGACCTGATCGAACGCGCACGATGGAAAACACCATCACGGCCAGCGCAGTTCCCACAGCAGCGGCAACGACGGTCGCCAACGAGTTGGCGGGCAGTGCGCTGCCAAACGCGACGCCAACAACGGCCACAGGCAGCAACAGCGCCGGATGCCCCACGATCGAGACTGTGCGAGCCACGGAGAGCTTGCTCATAGCGCCCATTGCCCGAATTAAACCGAGCCGCAACGCGGATTAGGCTTGAGCAAGCCGTTAGCAGACAAGCTGCTTACTCATGAACGCCGACGACGCCGGACACAGCTCAGAGAATTGGCTAGTCGATGCAATGGCTAGCGGAGCCTCGCTGCGGCTGGCGTGGACGTATCCATGACGCTCGAAAAACTTCGCTGCCGTGTTGGTCAGCAGATAAATCGTATGGGCGCCAAGCGCTGCAGCGTGTTGCTCAGCGCATGAAACAAGCCTCGCACCGAGTCCTGTGCCACGGTTCGACTCTGTGACGGCAAGTGAGCGAAGTAGAGCAGTCGCCCCAAGCATCTCCAGGCCCACCATCCCGAACAGCCTGTTACTGGACACGTGGCCGAACAACAGCACATTGGACGCTGTGTGCAGATCGCTGCTGGGCAGATGGCTAGAGCTGAGCAGCGACTCAGCGGCTGAGTCAAATTCTATCAATCGGATCGATGGGTCCATGTCGGCCAACACCTGAGTTAAGCCCGACCTGATTGCGGCCTTGGGCTAGTGAAATTTAGAAGAATCTGCCTGAGGCCGCGCCCGTGCGCCGCTTGAACGCGCCGCTAGGCGTCACGCGCCTCGAATGCTCACTCGAGAACTGCCCACGTGTCGGCACCGTCGATGCGCTTGACGCTCAGTGACGCTAAGAGCTCCGGTTCAAAATTGCGCAGGTTCACGCCGTGCCGGTCACCAGGCTTGGGATCTAGTGGCTCCCAGTGCGTAACGATTCCGCATGTCTTGCAGCGCACGGTCCGCAGCATACGATCACCCCAGATGTAGTCTTCCGTATTCTCCGGATGACCTTGAACAGACACCGTTCCAAACGCGTAGTACGCCCAGATGCCTCCCGAACGACGACACAGCGAGCAGTTGCAACTCGTGGCCTCAACGGGCGCAACTGGAAGCGTGAGGCGAACGGCCCCGCAATGGCAGGAACCATGAAGCGACGGTGTTGCCTGTTCGTTACTCATGAGTCGAGGTCCTCAATTGTTTTGCCGACTAACGTCTGGGTTCGGCCGAGCCCCGAAGCAAGTTCGGCTCAAGCGAATTGTTAGACCCCTCGTTGAGCCTTGTGATGAGCGACAAGTGCGTTAGCGTGGCCATGGCCGATCTTGTGCTCTGCCTTGAGGAGACCCACCTGGTCCATGTGATTTTTATCTTGCACGGTATCTAGAATATTGAACCAGTGCGCGACCGGCTTTCCGTAGCTCTTTTCGATGGACGGGAAGTACGAAGCTGGCCCTTTAACTTTGGCGTCAGTGGTCATGAAGTACGAAGCTGGCCCTTTAACTTTGGCGTCAGTGGTCATGAGAATCTCTCGCTGCTGAGTCAGTTCAGGCTGCCAGCCACAACGACTAGCTTGGCCCAATCCTACCTACTAGACGAACGAGGCACTGCGGAATCGACATGCGTCCGTGACGTCCTGAGGCGCGTAACACCCGAGTTAAGCCGCGTCGCGGAGCCTTGTCCGCTTGAATGATTGGTTAGGCCTCCATCGAAGAGGGCCTAGGCTTTGGTTTGTTCTCGAGGTCATCACGTGCGGATTCTTTTAGTTGACGGGGCCACAGCCAGTAGGCAAAAAGAAAGCCGTGCACAACACCCAAGCCAAATGCAGCAGGTGCCCAAAAGATAATTGTCATGCCATAGAGCGTGCTCTCAGCGCCCGTCAAATCGTCTAGCAATGTCCAAGGGTAGTAGGTGATGCAACCCGCAATAAGAAGGGCACCCATCACCAGAAGGAATTTGCGAAACGTCGGAGACATTATTCGAGGCCTAACGTTTTGGTAAACCGCTGCCGCGCGGCACAGCATCAGTAAACATCGAAGCCGCTCCCGGCAGTCGGCTTCATCCTATGGTTAGCCTCGCCCGAGCAAAAGCTAGAAGGAAGAAAACGCCAATAGCGATGCTCCATACGGAAGTGCCCGGAATGGAAACAGGACCGAGTCCTGAGCCCAAAGCGCCGACCAGAAACGTGGCGAATTGAGGGGGATTCGGGACCCCTGAGGAAGTGCCCTCGATTCGGACCGTGTAGCTGCCTTGAACGAAGGACCCCACCGAGACCTCCAGCGAGAGAGGTGGATTGACCGTAAAGCAGGTCACACCGGAGGTTTGAACCACCGTGTATTGGACTGAAACTGATGCCCCAGATCTCGACACCTCGGTGGCCTCGATACGGTTGAAGCAAGACATCTGGGGCAGCACCGCCCATAGCGTAATGGCGTCGCCCTCGGCGGCAGGCTGAGGAGTGATGGTCTGGCCGTGGGCCGACGGGCAAGCTGCCGCAAGGCCGAGCGAAAGGGCTAAAAGAATGTTGAGATTTTTCATAGTGAGGCCAACCCCTGAACTAAGCTGAGCCGCGAAGCGGCTCTGGCGTGAATGAAGTGTTAGGCCCCGTCCTAGCGACCGGCCAAGCCGAATAACCTGAAGCACGCGTTACGCATTACGCCTCACACCATGCAACTGGCGAATGCAGCAGCGGCGAAGACGAGAAGGAGAGTTCTATTCTCTTCGTCCTCGGTTGCTGCCATGCAACCAACCATCGTGGCGACCATGAGCAACACGAGCGGGCCAAAGCCGAGCTTGCTGTCATGTGCAGTAGCCCACCTGCGACAGAAAGGATCAATGCTCAGCCGATGACAAATGCTGCCAGAGTGAGTTTCAGCACCAGCGCTCTCTCATTAGCGGCCTAACGCGTTGGTAGGCGGCTCCGCCACGACAGAACATCAGGAAACATCAAAGCGTCTCTGGGCGATTCACTTGAACGCATAGTTGTGCGCACCGCCCTCAACCCTTGAACTCGGCTCTCATCGCTTTTGTTGCTGCAAGCTTGAAACGCCTAACGCCCGCTTCCCGCATGGAAATTGCCTTGGAAAGCGCCGCGTCGTACTTCTCTTGAGTAAACGTGTTTTCGGTCGCGATGTAGACACTACGGTTGATCGATTTGCCCCCGATCACGGGGTGTGTGACTTGAAAGTAGTATTGAACTGTATTTCGACCTTGCCGAGTTCTTTCAGTGGGGCCAGATACGCCCACCGGAAGATCACTAGACTTATGTGGACTCGCGTCAACGCGAAGCCCTGTAGCTGCTGGCAGCTTTAGCATTCTCCGCTTGAGCTCTGCGGTAGCTAGCTGAAGCGCTTGCTCTGAGCCGGACCCATCGTTTGTGTGGTCGGCAAAAAACGCCCAGCGCCCAAAACGTACCTGCCAGCCGCGCGTGCTCTTGTGATCGAGGCGCACGATGTTTTTTGGAACTTCAAATGCTTCATCAAACGCGGTGGTCAAACTGCGAACTTTCATGCGTCCTCCGGGTTCCGTAGCCCAACAAGTGCGGTCCAACCCTCACTTTTGAGATGTTGCGCGATATGGTCGGCGCGTCCGCAGGATAGGTCAATTTTGAAGTTTGTAGGTTGGTCATTCGCAAGCAAAACGCCGAGAGTTGGCGGCTCTGATAACTAAGACGGACTGAGTAAATTGTCGCAATCACCGCTTCCGCATTACGATGGGTCATGGACATAGAAGATTTGATGCGCGCCACGTTGCGCGAAGCTGGCTACGGGACCGATGCAATAGGCTCGGCAATGCCCAGAATCATGCGCATTCTTTGGGCCGAGGACGTGCGAATTGAGATGGGCCGCGTCCTGTCGCGCAAAGAGCGCCAGCATGTTCGTTTGCAGCTTGAGATCGGGCTCAACGTGGCGGAAGTCGTTGCCAGTCTCAAGGAGTGATTGAGCAGAGCAGGGAGGGACGAGTGGGATGGATCCCTTGTACGCGTGTTGCGATTACCTGCTGAGCCCCGCGAGCCAGACGATGCGATGTTGATCGTCGGGTGCGAATGCCGAGTTGCTTACGGATCGAGGGTGTTCACGGCAGGCGGCGACACGGCTATGCACGCGTGTGCAGACTTACGAAGTAGCCCGCCGCCATCCAACGGGACGGCGACGGTAGAGCTTTCCGCCGTCGTTCCGAAGTCCGCGCAGGTGGCGGGAGCATGGTCGCGCTGGCGGTCGTTCAGCCCTTTACCAGAGAGCGGGCTAGGGCCGTAGCCCGCTATTGCGTGGAGAGTCGCCGCAAGGGGGAACGTTCACGCTCGCGACGATCGCACTCCGGACGATGGCATCAACCAACTACAGTCCAAGCACGCTGGCACCCTGCTTGAACACGATGTCGACCGGAATGTCGTTCTGCTGCACGCGGTCCAGATCGCTCTGCAGCACGCTGCCAACTTGGCCGAGTTCGTCCTGCATTGCTTGGGCGCCGGCGTAGTCGCCATCGCCCTGTAGCGTGAGGATCTTCGCGGATAGACCGTTCACGGCCGTCGCCATCTTGTCAAAATCCACGGTGTAGCGGCCGGTCTCGCCGCGGGCGAAAGCGCCCTCGTTTTGCAGATAGTTGAAGGCCACCATGTTGGCTTTGCCGTGCGCGCTACTTGCACCGAATCGCACCGAGCGGAAGATGCCGGCGAGAAAGGTGACGTAGTTGTCGTGCAGCTTGTCGGCGTCGAGTTCACCCATCTCGCCGAGCTTGCCGATCATATACAGACCGAGGATGTCGGCCTTGCCTTCCTCGTAAGCGCTGGTCAGATCGGTCAGCGCCTCGCGCACCGTTCCCTTGCCGTCGAGCGTGTTCTTGATGCCGAGGCCATGCGCCACTTCGTGGAACATCACGTTCTCGAAGAAGGCATCGAACTGGACGTGTGAGCGCTGGCTCTCGTCGATCAGCAGATCGGCGATGGGCTCAAGAATGGTGTCGAATTTCGCCCGCATGCTGTTCTCCAGCTGCAGGCGACGCGAGCCCTTGGCTAGCTGCACTTCTTCGTCGTTAGGCAGATTGATGGCGATGGTCTTGGCGCCAGAATTGGCGTCGCCGCCGTAGTAGATGGCGAAGTAGGCATTGAGATCGGCATCGGTGCCCGGCGTTTCCGCCTTGTACTTGTCGTCCACCGGCAAGCCGCGCTGCAACGCGGGCAAATGCTGCGCGAAGCGCGCAAGACGCTCGCTCCAGGCGATGTCCTTGACCAATACAAACGCCTCGAACGCCGCCTTGGTACCAAACAGTGCGTCCTGATAGCTCTCGATTGGCCCGACCACCATATCAATGGGGCTGCTCTTCATATCCATCCAAGCCATGTCGCTGGGCTGATAGTCATCGCTTAGCAGCGCATCAGCGCGCAGCTTGAGATAGCCAGAAAAACCGGCATCCGAGACCAGCGCTGCGGCCTGACGCAGCAGATCGGCAGCCCGCGTGAGTTCGGCGCTGTAGGCCTCGTGATACGGCACGACCATCAGCTTGCCGGCCTCATCGCGGCGCAGCAGCGTGTACAGACTGTCCTTGCCCGGCAGATCGGCGGCCTCGAATTCCGCCTTGGTCATATCGGCTGGGTAGAACTGCGCACCGGGTGGGCGCGGGCCGATGCCATCGACGAATGGCGTGTCGCCGTCCAGCCGATCCCACGGCCCGTAGTTGATCTCGACGAAGCGCGCGGTCAGCGGATCATCAATGCGCGAAAGCAGCGACTCTTTGTCGCCCCAAACCTGTTTCCAGAACAGCGCGTCCATGATTTCGCCCGCTTGCAGCAGGAGCGGAATGGCCAGACGATCACCTTCCGGCAAGGTCGACAAATCGGCGGTCAGCGAGACCTCGGCATACGCCGCCACTTTGGCGGCCACCGGATTGACCGCAGGCGCCACCGCTGCAGGTGCACTTTCAGCCGGAGCAGATGTCTCGGTGGTGGTCGGCTGACAGCCAATCAGCGCGAAGCCGAAAGACAATGCAATCATCGCGGGCAGGGTTCGCATAGCGAGGCTTCACACAGAAGAAGGGACCGACATGCTAGCTCGCGCCGCTACATATGCGTGAATCTACGCGTTTAAGCCGCTAGGCCTTTGCGTTTTAGGGAAGTAATGCGCGGAGGCCGCGAAAATCGAAGCCTTTGACACCGACCATCTCTGCCGGTCGTTGAACGCGCCGGAGCTACTGCCAACAACACCCGTCTGCTGAGGGCTTGCGAAGTCTCAGGGCAAAGGCGTCGCCGGCTCCGCTGCACGACCGCTGAAGTCCGCGCCTGTGACCTCGCCGTCTGTCCAACCACGATCAAGATCCATTCCCGTTACGTGCCACTCATGCGCCTTGATTTTCACAGGACCGCGGACGCGTTCTGAGAATCGTGATGGGAGTAGATAGGGGCCGACCTGGTGGTAGGCAAGAAAGGTGGTGTCGACGTGTGCGCCGCGAGTGGTTTCGAAGCCTTCCAAGGTCAAGTGGACCCGATAGAGTCGTGAAGATTCTGCGTCTATCCACAGCACCACCTGGTCCGAGATTGACTCGCCAAAGCCTGGCTGCAACGTCGCCAGAATCCGTCGATAACCCTGGCCATTCTCGCGGGCGTCGAGTAGACGGGTCATTGATACGGCGCGATGTTTGACGAAAGACGGGCCGAAGTGAAACAGCTGAAAAGCGTCATTGGTCATGGCGGTGGCTCGCCGCTTTTCTCCTTCGACTTCGGGCTCCCCGTTGTACCGCACCGTGATGCCAGAGGCACTTCGCAGCACCTGCTTGCTGCCTTCCGGCCCACTATGGCGAATGGCATAGATTCCGTCACTCGGGCGGAAGCGCTCTTCCGAGGTGATGCGGAAACTGGCGTCGCTCACTACCGGCTGGATACGCTGGATAAGAGAGTACCAACGACCATCGGTGGCGATGTTGATATCGCCTGGGTAATCGCGAATATCGCCACCGTGGGTTGCGAGGGACTGCTCGAAAATCTGCGCCGCCGAAAGTCCGTCGGCAAAGGTCAAGCCAGGCCTGGCCTGCGGGAATGCGCTGCAGCCAACGAGGGTGAACGCGAGAGTAAACAGAAGCAATCGAGCGAAGCGAGACATGCGAGTTGCAGTCGGTTGGCAGACGCTGAGAGCGTAACTGCAAGGCGGTGAAGGGTTTAGAAAGAGAACGCATTGCCGGTGGCGGATGTCGTGTCGCGCCTGCCTAGCCTTGGTTACGACTTCCTTGCGCAACCTCACTGCGGCCACCGACTTGCAGCCGAAAAGGGGGCGAGTTCGATTCGGAGAACGCGGTCGCGTTCCATTGTGACGCGGAGGGAAATTCGCCAACTTGCCACGCGAGCGAGCCAGTATCTTTTCTTCGAATAGCGTCTTCGGGTTCACGAAATCAGTCCCAGAAAAGCGCTCATCCTCTCCAGCTCATCATCAAGTGCCGCGCTGAACGCTGGCTCGCTTGGTCGTTTGCCGACGTAACCGGTTTCCACCTGCATGCGAGCATTGCTAACGTGGACATTGGCCCAACCCAGTACCTGATCTCGCCAGAGCAGCGGCAGCGCGTAATAGCCGAGTTTGCGTTTGGCGGCCGGAGTGTAGGCCTCGAAGCGATAGGCCCAGTTCCAGAACAGTTCGAATCGTCGGCGATCCCAAACGACTGGGTCGAAAGGTGCCAGCAGGCGCACGCGCTCTTGCTGTCGATAACGCTTCGACCGCGGCTGCTCGTTAAGCGGCCAGTACCAATCGATACCGTCGACGCGTGCCTGCCCCAGGCGCTGCTTGGCGAGGGCTAGGGCGCGCTTTCTATCGTCGGCCCACTGCGGCGCGGCGCTGCGAAGGTGGCTGATCAGCTGCGTCAACGTGGCCGCTGGCAGCGGCGCATATTTGCTTACGATCAGATCGACTAGAGCGTCCATATGCGCCTGAGCTTGCTGAGCTGTAGGCGTGGCCGATACATGTTCTCGCGCCGCATAGACGCGCACGCCGCTGTCGCGCCGCACCACGCGCAGCTGGCCGCGGTAGTGCATTTCATCGAGCAGTTGGGTGCTGGCATTGGACGAGCCACCAAACCAATTGACCGACTTGCCGTGTGCAAAATGCGCATCCACCGCGCGGGGATGTGCTTCGCCCTGAGCGCGCACGAAGACCAATACCGCCTCGGCCTGTTGACGTCGCGCGGCAGTCCACACCGTACGCGGCGTGCGCGGATGCATCAGCGCATGGTGCTGCCTAGGCAGGAAGCCATAGTTGACGAAGAAATCTTCCTCAATATCCAGCGTGGGATAGCGTCGCTCGAGGTCGCCCGCGCGATAGTCAGTGACCCGATGGCGCAGGACTAGGTCCTGCGCCCGCGCCGGAGCGCGGATCGGATCGGCCTGCACGAAACCCAGCTGATTAACTGCGCGCTGCAGCGTTGTCGGTGGGAAGAGGCTGCGCGCAATGGCGTAACGGCGGAGCTCATCAAGACTCGGCACTCGCCTCATTGCCACTCCTAGCGTTTGTCCCCGAATAACCCGACGACGCCGGCCGCTGGGACGGGGCTAAAAGCTTCGCAGAAAAAACACGCTGGCGCTGACGACTGAATTGCGGTCTTGTTCGACAAGCGGGCTTTCGCGGACTTCGTCTGGCAGAAAGCGTCCTTCGACGGCTGCAATCCACAGCCACTGCTGACTGAGCGGCCGCACGTAGACCAGGCTCAGCTCTGGCATCAGCAGCGAGCCCGGCCTGTAGGCGGGGACGCCGCGGGCAATTTCTTTGCTGGATGTGCCGTAGTAGTAGTTGGCCAGCGAGGCGTTCCAGTAGGTCGCTTTGATGCCGGGTTCTAGCACGCCGCGGCCAATCGTCAGCGGCGCAGAGTAGCCAGCCTGCAGCGAGCTGCCGTCGCTAGTGCTGGTGACGTCGCTGGTGGTTTTCAGCGCCCACTTGCCCGCGCGCGTCGTCCACTCGACAGCCACTCCGGCGTCTACAGCAAAATCACGATCATCCAGTAAGTCGCGATCAATGCCGTTTCGGGCCAGCTCGGCGCGGCCTAGGTCCTTCGCATCCCAGCCCGTGAGCCGGCCGCTGAGCTGCACATCGATCTGCCAATCGTCGCGTTTGAGCAGATGCACGCCGGCATCAAGCCCCTGCAAAAAGAACCGCTCGCTTTCGTAGCCGAGCAGCGGCAGCACAATTGTGCGCGCACCTTCGCCGGCGAACTCGCTGTTACTCACAATCACGCCTGCGCCAATGGTCCAAGTCGATTCCGGCAGCGGCGCGTTGGACGCTACATCTTGGGCACCGGCCGAGCCGACGGTTAGTAAGCTCAGTACGGCAGCCAAAACTTGCGGGACAGGTTTCACAAAGGCACCTCGCTGAAAATGATCAGCCGCTACGGTGCGCCTTGTGACGTGTGGCCGGTGCGAACGGTTCCAAAAGGTCTGAGGGTGCTTTCGTCTGACTCAAGCGGAATAGTCAACGCCATATTGCATGCGCGCCCCAGATTGCGCTGCTCTGCATCCGCGCTACCTTTAGCCTCGAACCTCGGGCGCTTTTCTAACGCTACCTAATCGACGCGTGCGCCGCTCAAGCCACCAGCTGATAGTCAGCAGCAATAGCCAAGCGAGGAGGGCGGATCGGCGCCAAATTTCGGTATCAACCCGTGCGTCGGCGACTGGCTCGCTTCGGTTGGATAGGGCCGTCGTTGCGTTTCGACGCTGCTCATCTAGCTGGGCCGTGAGTGAGGCGGGATCGAACACGTAAAACAGGGGCGCAATATGAGCGCTGCTTGTTGTGTTCGGCGCGATGGGTGCAAGTGCAGTCGGATTTGCGTCAATGCCCGCAAAGTCAGCATCGGTCTGCACGCGATACCAGCCCTCGGTGCGCGGCCAAAATGCAGCGCAGCGGCTGGTGTGTGCATCGACAGCCAGCGGGATGCTGGTTTGATCTGGTGCGATCAATTCTGCGGCGTCGCTAAGTCCGCAAATACGTGCACGCTGGCCAATGACTGCCTGCGTTGGCAGCACGACCTCCGGCTCGCTGCGCGCTCGAGCGATTTGCTGGACCAGTGTTGACCATAGCGTGGCATGACGTTCGCGCTCGCCGCGCGTATAGAACCGAAAGCTGTCGAGCAAACCGGTGACGCCTATTCGACCTTGGCCATGCGTCCGTTGCGTGGCTAAGATTTGGCCATCCACGCTTCTCAACAGAATGACCGATGCGCCATCGTCTGCTGTGCCGCTGTTGGTTGGGGCGCTGTCAGTCGGGGCGCTGTTGGTCGCGCTATCGGCGGGAAAGAATTTCCAGGCGTGCAGTGCGTCTTCTGGTGAGAGGGTCGGCCTATCCAAGAGCCGCACTTCGCTCGGCACTTTCGATTCAACAGCAAGCTTGACGCCCAGCGCGCGCCAATCGTTTGGCACGGCGGTGGGCACCGGACCGGTGACACGAATCAGCAGTCCGAGCCCGTTGCGAACGGCGGTGCGCAGCGCGTCGCGCTGGCGCGCAATTAGCGGCCAGCTGCGCTCATCAACGACTACAAAATCAAGCTGGTCGAGCTCAGCGATGTCTAGCGCAAAGCCTGCCTTGCCTTGTACCAATCCGGGCGCAAGGCCGATGCGGCTGTCGAGATCAATGCCGGCATCTGCCGCCCAGCGCCGCAGGTATTTCAGTTCGGGCGTGGGCACGGCGGCGAGCAGCAGCGCGCGTGCGGGTTTCGCAACGACGGCGTTGATCGGCAGCGGCAAAGTTGACGCCCCCGTAATGGCAGTCCCCTCCGCATCAAGCAGCCGTAGCGTGTAGATGACCGGGCCATCGGCGCGAGCGATGGCCTGCAGATTGAAGCGGCCGTCGCTATCTATCGGAGCAGATGCAGCGCTTTGGCCTGCGGGATCGAGCAGCTCGATGCGCATCCGATCGTGGCTAGTCACTCGGTCCCCAGGCTGGCCTTCATTTCGATCAGCCGCGCTGACCCGCCCGCTCACTCGCCACTGCTGACCGGCATTGACGTGGCGTGGCGGATCAAGCGCGATGATTGCGGGTGTCGAACGGGGGCTCGTCGCAGCTGGCGCGTAGCTGAGAGCGCGGTCGCCTAGCGCATCGCGATCATGCGGCTCTAGCCCGCCGCCAATGATGTGCACATGGCTGACACTTGGATGCTTGCGCAACGCGGTGGCGAGATCCGGCGTGAACTCGATGGCGAGTCTTGAGTCGGCACGCGGCGCTGGTCCGCCAGGAAGTGCGACATAGACATGCGGGCTCGATGACTGCATCGGCATCTCCGCACCTGCGGTAAGCACGACCAGCGTGTCCTCAGTTACGTCGTCACGAAGCAGCAGCGCGGCAGCTAGCAGCAGCGCGCAGGGCAGCTGCAGCGCGGCAAGCAGACGGCGGTTCGCGCGCGCGTAGCGCAGCGTTTGCGCGGTCGCGACGAGCGCCGCGATGCTAAGCAGAACAATCGTCGGCAGATCGAATGCGAATAGATTGCTCACGGCTCGTCTCCGCCGGGCGCGAGCGCGTCAAGATAGGCACGGCCGACATCGTCGGCAGCCGTGCGCAAGGCAGGCGCTGCAGCGGGTGGCGTCAGGAGCGGCCACAGCTGCGCGGACAAGCGATCTCGACAGGTCTCACACGCAGGCGTGCGCTGCAGCTCGTCGATGCTTTGCAGCAGAGGCAGCGGCTTGTTCACGCGCCGACTGTTGGAGCGCAGCCATTCCTGTAGCGCATCGAGCGGCAGCGGCGCGCCCTGCTGCAGCGCCCGCCAGACCTGCATCGGTACGGCGATGGCGTCATTCGCTGCCAGCGGATCGCCACGCCGACCCGCGCGCGGGCCGTCGCCGGTGAGGCGTCGCGCGGGGTCAAGCTCAGGCAGTTCCAAGCCGACACGCGCGAGATAGATTCGGCTCGCCTG
>JBBSIY010000058.1:0-12726 GCA_038257785.1 Lysobacterales bacterium | reverse complement strand
ATGATGACGTCGGTCAAGACATAGGCACGCAAGTGCGCCCAAATCTGCGGCTGCGGCTCTGCCCACGTCCAGCACAACGCAGCGATGACGAGTAGCAGAGGTAGCGCGAGCAGCCACGCGAGTGCGCGACCCGCCCAATCGCTATCCCGCTGGGCTAGCGACGGGAAAATAATGCTGCTCGATCCGCTAGCTGATCAGCAGACACTCATTTCCAACCCGCGCGATCCATCAGGCGAACCGCATCGGCCTGTAGGCGACCGGCTTCAGCGATGTTGATCGGGTCGGCGCGAAAGGGTCCCCATGCCGCAACGATCGGATCCGAAGGGACATCGGTGCGCACCGGGAATTCAAGGTTCAGTCCGGCAAACTTCGCCTGCACGGGCTTCGACAGCAGCCATTCGAGCAAGGCTCGCGCAGGAGCCTGCTGCTGCGATGCGGCGACCACGCCTGCACCCGAAATGTTGACATGCACACCCGCACGTTCTTGGTCCGGCCAGAACACGGTCACCGGAAATTCGGGCGTGTCCTTAATGAGTCGTCCCAGATAATAAGTGTTGATAATGCCAACGTCGCAGCGACCGGCCGCAATGGCCTGCGCCAGAAGCGTGTCGTCTGCGAACGGCGGTGCCGCCAAGTTCGCCACCCAGCCGCGCACGATGCGTTCGGTCTCCGGCTCGCCGAGCCGCGCAATCAGCATCGCGGTCAGCGACTGGTTGTAGATTTTTTTCGACGAGCGCACGCACAGCTTGCCTTTCCACTGCGGTTCGGCGAGCGCGGCGTAGCTTGAAAGGCTGGCGGGCTTCACGCGCTCGGTCGAGTAGACGATGGTTCGCGCGCGCTGGGAAATCCCAAACCAGCGACCCCCTGAATCACGCAAATTGGACGGCACGGCGGCATCAAGAACATCGGAGCGAATCGGCGCGAGTAGTCCGCGCTCAGCCGCTTGCCAAAGATTTCCCGCGTCTACCGACAGAAAAATATCCGCTGGCGTCGCCTCGCCTTCTGCCGCGAGTCGCTCGATCAACACCGGCGCGACGTCCGTCAACCAGCGAACCTCCACGCCTGTCTCACGCGTGTACTGTTCGAAAATTGGCTGAATGAGTGGCTCTCGTCGCTCCGAGTAGACCACCAGCGTGGTTGCGCTGCTGGCGAACGACAGCAGCAGCGCAAGTGAACCTAAGCGCACACTCCAGCGATTGAAATACGTCATGACCAACATCCGTCCATAAAGATTGGATGATAGTCATTCTCATTTAATCGCACAATGGTGAGGTTGCTTGCGGAGGCCTTTGCAGGCTGCTGGTCTTCTACCTCGTTGACCCCTCACCCCAATCCCTCTCCCGTGGGGAGAGGGGCGCAAGAGCGGGATATCGCTAGCTGTTAGCCCCTCGCCCCACGGGTGAGGAGTCGTGCCTGCGGAGCAGCGGTTCGTGCATCAATGCGGCAGTCAACGTTCGAAATCACTCAGCCACCCGCTCCACGCGCAGCATCATTCCCTCGACAGCGGCAACCCGCACGCGCACGCCTGCCGGCATGTCGCTATCCGCTACCACCGCCCACAGCGCGTCGCCTATTTTCAACTTGCCGCGGCCGTTGACGACGGACTCATGCAGGACCAGCACGCGACCAATCAGCTGCTCGGCGCGCCGATTGAGCAACGGCTGATCAGTAGGTGTTTCAGGATTTCGATTGCGCCAACGCCAGCCGAGACCGGCTGACAGCAGGCCGAAGACTCCGAAGGCGATCCATTGACCGGTGGGGTCTAGCGGCAGCAGCCACAGCGTAATGCCGGTGGCAACTGCCGCAAATCCCAGCCACAGCATGAAGGCACCTGGCAACAGCGCTTCGGCAGCGAACAGCGCCAGCGCCAGGCCCCACCAGAACCAGGTTGTATGCATCCACTCCATCGTGCAGCTCCCTATGGTGGGCGAAACGGGTCCCGAAAATTCGAAACCCAAACCTTGCGACTAAAGCGTTGCGGCGGAACTAGCGCGGCATAGCCGGTGGCTCAATGCGCTTGCTTGCTTGGGATTCACCCGCACCCTTGGCTAGCTCCATGATGCCGGCAAGCGAGCCGAGGACGCCGGTGGTTTCCATCGGCAGCAACAGGGTCTTCTGGTTGGGCGAGGTCGCAAACGCTTTAAGGGCCTCGACGTATTTCTGTGCGACGAAATAGTTGATCGCCTGCACATCGCCCTTGGCGATCGCCTGTGACACCATCATCGTCGCCTTGGCTTCGGCTTCGGCCAAGCGCTCGCGCGCCTCAGCATCTCGGAACGCCGCCTCGCGGCGACCTTCAGCGTCGAGAACAGCGGCCTGCTTTTCACCCTCAGCCTTAAGAATTGTCGCTTGGCGGAAACCTTCAGCCTCAAGAATATTGGCGCGCTTCTCGCGCTCGGCCTTCATCTGTCGCGCCATCGAGTCAATCAAATCGCGCGGCGGCTGGATATCCTTGATTTCGATGCGATTGACCTTGATGCCCCAGGGATGCGTCGCGTCATCGACTACGGCCAGCAAGCGCGCATTGATTTCATCACGCTTCGATAAAGACTCGTCCAAATCCATTGAGCCGAGCACCGTACGGGTGTTGGTCATCACTAGATTGAGCACGGCGATTTCCAACTGCGAAACTTCGTAAGCGGCTTTGGCGGCATCAAGCACTTGATAAAACACCACCGCGTCGACTTTCACCACCGCGTTATCTTTGGTAATAATTTCCTGCGACGGAACGTCCATCACCTGTTCCATCATGTTCATCTTGCGGCCGATGCCATCAATCCACGGAATGATGAAACCCAAACCTGGCCGCAGCGAATGAGTGAATCGACCGAAGCGCTCTACGGTGTACTCATAGCCCTGCGGCACCGAGCGCACGCCTTTGAGGATCGTCACCACGACGAACGCCAGCAGAATTAGACCAAACCACATGTGTTCTCTCCTCGGATCAGGCCCAGTGCCGGATTGCTGCGTATGGTAGCGGAGCGCTCGCATCCACCACGTTTGGCTAGACGCAACCCCCGGTAGACTGTGACATGCGCGTTAAAGAAGCGTTGCGTTAGACTATCTGTCGGTTTTTCCACCACCGGGACTCAAGGAAATGAACCAAAAGACTTTGTCGTTGGGCATTGGCGCTGCGTTGCTGCTCGCCTCTGCTGCACCTGCGTTGGCGATTACTAACATCGAAACCAATGCCACCATTCCTTTCAGCTTCTCCAATCCGGGCGCGCGCAGCCTGGGAATGGGCGGCGCATTCTTGGGCCTCGCGGACGATGCGACGGCGGCCTACACCAACCCCGCTGGCTTGACGCGCCTTGGCCTCTCGAAGCAGTTTTCGGCCGAATTCCGTCAGCTATCGTTTGATACGCCGTATGCATCAGATGGCAACTTCGGCATTCAGCCGTTTGATCTGACAGGCGTGAACTATCGCTCGGCGTCAGATGACGCGAGCGAGCTGGCTTTTTTGGCGTTTGTACTTCCGCGTGACGACTGGTCGATCGCGTTTTATCGTCACCAGCTGCTGAACTACAAGAACAGCTATACCAATGACCGGATCTTTTTTCCGCCGAACTTTTCAGTCGGTCAGGACTCGGGCTTTTTCACCCTGCCCTACACCGCCGTTGCTGATCTAAGCATTGAAAGCTATGGCGTCAGCTTTGGTCAGAACATTACCGAAGCGCTGTCGTGGGGCGTGGGACTTGCCTACCACCGGTTTGAGATCGACACGTTCAACGAGCGCTTCAATCCGCTGCTGAACAACGCGGTGGTATTTCGCGGCACTCAGTCCGGCAGTGACAACGACCTTTCCTACAACGTTGGTTTGCTTTATCGCGGATCTGATCGCTTCAGCATCGGCCTGACCTACCGCAGCGCGCCGTCATTCGACTATGGCGTGATCGGCACGTTTGGTGACGGCGCTACCGCGCAAGAGACAGCCAACTTCCAGACACCGTTCAAAGCGCCGGATTCGCTGGGTCTGGGATTCAGCTGGCGTGCGACAGACAAGCTGACGCTTAACCTTGACGTCAGTCATGTCGGCTACTCGAACCTGAGCGACGACGTTGACGACGGCTTTTTCAGCCCCGATCAAACCGCCAACATCAATCCGAACATCATCAATAGTTTTGAGGTGCAGGATCAGATCGAGCCGCGCATCGGCATGGAGTACGCGTTTGATACCGCCAACCCGTTCTTCTTACGGGCGGGCCTGTGGCGCGAAAAAGAGCGCTCGCTGCGCTTCGTCGCTGACCCGGATTCGAGCATTTTTGCTAACGACCAGATCGCGGCGTACGCAGAAGCCGTGCTGTTCTCCGCGGGCGGCGATGAGACCCATTACGCGATTGGCTTCGGTTGGGCGTTCCCGAAGTTCCAAGTCGACTTTGCGTATGACGGCTCAGACGTACAGGACACTCTCTCACTTTCCGGCGTGATGCGCTGGGACTAGCGCTTTAGCGTCAGTCGTGACACGCGAAAGGGCGCAGGCAACTGCGCCCTTTTTTATTGCGAGCGGTGAGGGGTTTTGAAGCAGCTGTGAGCAGCGCCTTGACGCCTACGTTCGGGCACAAGGCACCGCTTTGAAAGTGTCGGCAGAAGCAGACGTCTCGCGACGCCGAGCCGGCAGCCACCCAGCGGCCAAAACTTCCTGACCCCAATCAATAAAGAGCCGCTGTAGCCAGTGCGGCAAGCGACCAGTGAGACAGACGCTGCTTCGCAGCCGTCTCCGCCCGATGTAGCCCTATCGCGTCGTCTGCCAGAAAGCGCGGAATCGCGGTGAGAACAAGGTGGCATCCGGGCTGATGCTGGACAGCGCGCGGCGCGCGGCGCGCACTTCGTCTTGTGCGGCTTTCTCGCTGCTGGCGGTCCCCAGTTCGGACTCGGCAAAACGCGCTGCCGCGCGCAGCATGTGCACGTACGCACGCGCTCGACCGTCGCTGATGGCATTCGGCTGAACGGCAAGCACATCGCTGTAACGACCGGCTAACCAGCCTTGCACGGCCGACACCAGCTGCGCCGGTGCGGGCACCGTCGTCGCAGGCGCGGGCGTCGGAGTGACCGTGACAGCGGGCTGGCTCGGCGGCGCAACGACCGGCGGCTTGGTAGGCGGCGGCTGCGACGCAATCGGAGGCGTGGTAACAACGGGCTGCGTGGGCGCCGGAGCAGGCGCTGTCGCCACGGGCGGCGGCGGCTTTGTCGTTTGCGCCAGGGTCTGCCGGCAGTCGGCCAAACCGCGATCCTGCTGCGACTTAAAGTCCTTAATTTTCGAAAGGACCGCCGCGCTGTTGGCGCTGTCTTGCCAGTATTCCAGCGCACGATCACAGGCGCCTTGCCGCCAGGCGGCAAAACCTGCCCAAAACTGAGGCGCGTAGTCGCGAAACACTACGCCTTCGAATCGCTTGCGCTCGTCGGGCGTTGGTTCATCGCGCGCGGCCGCGCGAAACAGCGCTTCGGCTTCAGCAAAATTTCCGTCGCGAATGGCACGCTCGCCGCGCACGTAGTCACGCTTCCAATCGGCATGCGCCTGCCCGCTGAGCAGCAGGACAATCACGACCCACCAACAAAGGCGATTAGCGCGCATACCCAGCCTTGCGCAGATACGCCTCAGCCGTGATGGTGGGGAAGCTGGCACTCACCTGCTGGGTCTGCATGGATGCGAGACCCGACACGCGGATGACCGGCTGGCGGACGTCGGGATGCTTGAAAGTAATCCGATAGGTGCCGGCCGGCAGCGTCAGCCGCAACGGCGTCGCGCGATCCTTGGGGAGCTCGACGCTACGGCCGCTCGATTGCTCCACCACAGATTCAACGTTTGCCCACGGGGAGGCGTTCAACATCAGCACCCCTTGAGTCGCCAATCGCTGCGCTTCATCGCGGGTTTCGACATCGCTGCGCTGCTTGGCGAACGCGACGACCAGCTTGCGAACATCTGCGCCGCCTGCGCCAAAAACTTTTTCGACCTGATCAACCAGCGGCGCGACGGCCGCCACGGCGTCGCCACTGCCGGCGGCAGCAACATCGCGCGCCAAGTTTTGCATCAGCTGGTCGCGCAATGCCAGCGCATCGGCGTCAGTCGGATTGCTCTTTGTTAGAGCCTCCAAGCCCGTCGCGACGCTGCGCACATCGTCAAGCCCCAGCGGCCGCTTGGCCAAGGTGCTGCGCATCGCAATAAGCTGAGTGACCCGCGCCTCGACCAAGCGCGAACGATCTCGCTGCTCAACCAAAGTCGCCGCAAGCTGCTTCAAGTCCGCATCGCTGGAATAGGCTCGCTGCGCTTCATCAAGCAGCGCGATGGCCTCGTCCAGCTTGCCCTCGCCGGCCATGGCTTGGGCAGACTCGCTCACCATCGAAGGCAGCTGCGACTGCAGCTGCTTGGCTTCAACATTGTTGGGATCAACCCCCAGCGCCGTCGCCAAATAGTCACGGGCGCTGCGCGAGGCGGGTGAAAAAAAGCGCCGCTCAGCTATGGCCGTGCGTGCATCGGTGAGCGCGCGCGCCAGCTGCGTGTTTCGCGCGCCGAGCTTCTGCTCGAGCGCTTTGCGCGCGCTGGTGTACGTGCTGTTGCTCGGGTCAACCTGTAAGGCCTGTTCGTAGCGGCTGAACGCGCCGCTGAGGTCGCCACTGGCTTCGGCTTTTTTCGCCAGCGCCGCCAGGGCATCAGCACTTTGCGCACGCACCCTCGCTGCTTCAGCGTTGGCCGGATCAATCTCGGCAACGCGCGCCAAGGTTTCTAGCGCGTTGTCGCCCACCGGTTCGGCAACACGTCCTTGCGAAAGCTGTCGGCGCGCCTCGGCCAGCAGTCCATCGATGCGCAGCTTTTGTTCGGCCACGAGCCGCTGCTGATCGAGCTGGGCAGTCAGACGCTGCCAAGCGGGGTCCGCAGCGAGCACCGATGATCGCTCTTTCAGCACGCGCTCGGCTTCGTTCAGGTTGCCGGAGGCAAGCGCGTCCTGCGCAGGTTTCAGCAGGGTCGTCGCCAAGGCGTCAATAGCCAGCTTAGCATCATTATTCTGCGGGTCGATTTCGCGCGCCTGCGACAGCAGAGACCACGCGTCGTCACGATCCTGACCCGTCAGCTTGCCGGCTTTACGCGCGGCTTCAGCGCGCGCCAGCAGGTCGCGCACGCGGCCCTCTCGCTCAGCTGCGAAGCGCGCGCTGCCAATAGACTTTTGCAACGCTAGCAGCGATGGATCGTCCGGCACTACCGCCAGCGCTTCGCCTACCCGCACCTCGGCGACATCAAAATTCTTAGCGACCATGGCAGCTTCGGCCTGCTGCTTGAGCGCGGCGACGATGGCGTCAAGCCGCTGCTGCGCCTCGGGCAGGTCGGGGGCGAGCTGCAGCACCTCCTGCAGCTTGTCGTAGGCGCTTTCGCCCGCTGGCGTCACCAAACGACGTTCGCTGATCAGCTGGTCGATGGACTGCAGACGATCATTGAGCAAGCTGCGTAGTGCTGGGTCGAGATTCGACGTGGGCCCAGATCCGCCAAATAGCTGCCAGGCGCCGAGGATGACTAACAGCACCGCCGCCGCTGCAATAGCCGGAATCATCCACGGCGGACGCGATGGTTTTTTTGGCGGAGCCGGCCCCATCCGCACACCGGGCCCCGTACCACTGGTTCGCAGGCTGGGCGCGCTGCCGCTGGCACGTGCCGAAGACGGCCAGCCGGCGGTAGCGCCGGATGAAGACAGCGGCGAGCGGCGAGCGCCTGTGTTGATCTGGCTGTCGGAAAATCCCAGCGCGCGCAGTTGTTCTGAAGACGAGGAGCTGGGATCAATCTGCAGACGCGCCATCAGCGTGGTGCTGCCGGTCACCATCGCTTTCAGCTCACGCACAAATATGTGCAGGTCGGGATAGCGATGGTCTTGCAGTTTCGCCAGCATGCGATCCATGACCGGCTGGAAAAATGCGAACTGCGGCGGCAGCGGCGGCGGCGGCTGACTGACATGCGCCAGCGCAACTTGGATCGGCGAGTCGCCCTCGAACGGCGCGTGGCCGGTCAACATCTCGTAAAACATGACGCCGAGCGCGTATTGATCGGAGCGCCCGTCAACCTCGCTGGCCGTGGCCTGTTCGGGGCTCATGTATGTCGGCGTGCCGAGCATCATGCCGGTCTGCGTCAAGCGGCTCGCACCGGCACCCTGCGCGCGCGCAATACCGAAATCGGTCAGCACCGCCGTCGTGGCGTCCCGGAACATGACGTTGGTCGGCTTTAGATCGCGATGAACGACGCCGTTGTCATGCGCGAACTGCAGTGCGCCCGCGATTTGCACAATAATGGTGATGGCTTCGCCGAGCGACAGGCCGTCGCGCATCCGATCCGACAGCAGCCCGCCCTCCAGAAACTCCATCGCGATGTAGTTGATGGTGTCGTTTTGGACGATGTCGTACACGCCAACGATATGCGCGTGCGGCAGCCGCGCCATCGTCCTGCCTTCGTTGAGGAAGCGCTGCTCGGTGTTGGCATCGGCGAGCCCACGACGCATCACCTTGATCGCTACTTTGCGATCCAACGAGCGCTGGACCGAAAGATAGACCGTCGCCATTCCGCCGGAGCCTAGCTCGCGGACGAAGTCGTAGCCCGGAATGTCAAACGCCGGTGCGGCCATCAAGCGGACACGAGTGTGATGCGGAATCGCGATCGGATCATAACATCGGGCCTGCATTGCACGGCATAGGTCATCAAACAGCTTCCGTATGGCTGCGACCCTTTTGATCTCTGGTGCATCCTGATGACTGTGACCAGCTCATCGACATTCGCGGTTGAACTGCCCAGCGGCCTGTTGTCCGGACTGCGCGGCGGCGACCTGCAGGCGTTTGAACGGATGTTTCGGCTGTTTGAGCGACCGGTGTATAGCCTCGCCAATCGGATGCTCGGTGATCAGGACGAGGCGATGGATGTCATGCACGACACGTTCTTGAAGTTCAGCGCGGCACTTCCAACCTTTCGCGGCGATTCGCCGCTGTGGGCTTGGCTGCGCAAGATAGCGGTCAACGAAACGCTGATGCGACTGCGTCGTCGCGCTACGCTGCCGGCGCTGGAGGCGCTGGATGACCACGCTCACGTCGCGCAATGCGAGATGTCTCCCCAGCGGCACGCAGAGGCGGCCGAGGTCGAGCGCGCGATGGCCGCGCTGCCTGACCTGACGCGCGTCGTGCTCATGCTGTATCACGCCGAAGGCTATACCCACGACGAGATCGCGCAGCTCATGGGCCGCACGACGAGTTTCTCGAAATCCCAGCTAGCACGCGGCACGCAAAAGCTGCGGCTGATGCTGCGTGAGGGCGAGGCGCATTTCGACCGTGAACCCACACAACATCCCGAACGGGAGGCCCACCATGTCGGTTGAACCGATTGCCCCACGCGCATCGTCTGCCGAGCAGTACGATCCGGCAGCCCAGGCGATACGCTCGCTGCCGCTGCAACAGCCGCCTAGCGACGGCTGGCAGCGTCTATATCCGGCATTGGCGTCCGCGGTCATCACGCAACAAGCCGCAATGCCGTCAACCCGTCTGGCTCGCCGGCGAACACGCTGGCTCGCGCTCGCGGCGGTGCTGGCGATGGCGGCGATCACTCTGCGCTGGCAGTCGGCGCATCTGCCGACGCCCGCAGGCACCGACACACCCGACGCAGCTATCCCGCTAATTGCGTCACGCAACGATCAGCTGATTGAACAATCGGCGCAGCTCGAATCTCTGCTCGCATGGATGGCGCCCGGTTCGCGCACGGCTGAAGCGCTGGCGGTTGATGTGAGCCTCGTTGATCGGCTGCAGTGGATTGACTACCTGCTGACCGATCCACAAACCGGCGCGGCAACGCGCGAAGTGCTGTGGAGTGAACGTGTCGAGCTGCTGACCCAGCGCGTGGCGCTGAGTCAGCGAGAGTCGCTGGTCGCTATCGCTGCCGACGCCGGTCGGTCAGCCACTCTTTAGTCGAACGACCTGCTTTTGCGAATCACCGCTTTCGAATTCTGCAAGGAACACATGATGAAATCGCGTCTACTGATTGCCGCCCTACTGTTAGGCACAAGTCACTTAGCCGTTGCCAGCGATCCGCCGGATGACGCAGCCGCTGCAGAGTCCCTCGCACGCTCGCAAGCGGAACTGCGAAGCGCGCAGGACGAGCTCAACGCTCTTTCGCAGCGCATCACTGACCTGTCGATGCGAATCGCGAAGGACGACATCGAAGCAGCACTGGCGCGTCCGGCGTTTGATCGGCCAGTCATTGGCCTCGTCTTGCGACCTGATCCGACGGCTGGCGCGTCTATTGCCGGCGTCACGCCCAAGAGCTCAGCCGAGCGCGCGGGATTGCGCAACGGCGATCAGCTGCTCAGCGTTGATGGTGCCGCGATTGGCGTTGGCTCACCCCAGCAGCGACTCGATCGGGCGTTGGAGCGGCTAGGCCAGCTCGAAGACGGCCAAACGCTGCGCCTCGACTATCTGCGAGGCAAACAGCGCGCGTCCGCTGAGGTCACGGCGGAGCGTTTGCCCGGCCTCGCCTGGTGGCGCGAGAACGGTGCCGATGCGGACGCAATTCGGAGAAAGCTAGAGCCATTGATCGCGCTGCGCCAAACCTTCGACATCGAGCGCCTCTCGGCGCTCTCGCCGTGCCTTGGAGGCAGCGGCGACTGTGCCGAATTGCGCCTAGCCGATGCGCTGCGCTGGCGAGCGCTGCGGTTGGCGACGGTGGACGCGCAACTGGGACGGTACTTTTCGACCAAACGCGGCGTGCTGGTGATATCCAACGAACAGAGCGCGCTAAAGGGCCTAGAGTCCGGCGATGTGCTGCTGAACATTGGCGACAGCGAGATTAACGAACCCGCCGACGTGCTGCGGGCGGTGCGAGAGTCAGCAGTCGGCCAGGCCGTGCCAGTCATCATCATGCGTGAAGGCAAATCGCGACAGCTGGAGCTGGAAGTAGCGGCGCTGCCGCCGTTCCCGGGTTTTGCGCCGCCAGCGCCGCCTCGACCGCCGGCGCCTGCTGCACCGCCTGAGCCGCTATCGCCACCGTCGCCGCCAGCACCGCCGTCAGGCATCGGCAGCGCGCCATCGATGCCAGCACCACCGGCTCCCCCAGCGAACCCCGCACCCGCGCCGTCACGCGGTGTGCTGCAGCAAGTCCTGCGATAGCCTCATCGTCTTATCGCGCAGCGCCCGAGTGATGAGGAGCTAAGCGAAGATCATGAGTCACTCAAGGTGGGGGCGAGTCGCGCACTGCTAGGATGCCGCCGCGCACTCCGCGCTTTATTGCAGTATCGGTATGGAAAAGTATTTGCTGCTGGGACTGCTATTGGCGGCGCTTGCGCTGTTTGCGTCCGAGCGCTTTCGCGCCGATGTCGTTGCTATTGGTCTGCTGCTTTCGATGCTGTTGACAGGGATGCTCAGCGTTGAGGAGGGCTTCAGCGGATTTGCCAGCCCGGCGGTGATCAGCGTGGTGTGCATGTTCATTCTCTCCGGAGCCTTGGTGCGCGCCGGGGTGGCCGACGAAATTGCGCGCTGGATTTTGGCTCGTGGTCTGCGCAGTGAAGTCAGCCTTTGCCTCGCGCTGATGCTGATATGTGGCGCGATGTCGAGCTTCATGAACAACATTGCCGCGGTGGCGATTTTGCTGCCGAGCGTGTTTGCCATTGCCCAACGCAGCGGCGTGCCGGTGACCAAGCTGCTGATTCCGGTGTCGTTCGCGTCATTGCTGGGCGGCTTGACCACCTTGGTCGGCACGCCGCCCAACCTGCTTGCCTCTGAAGCCCTTAGGGCCGCGGGATACACCCCGTTTGCAATGTTTGACTTTGCGCCAACTGGGCTCTCGGTCTTGGCCTGCGGACTGATCTACTTCGCACTGGTGGGATTGCGCTTGGTGCCCGTGCGCGAGGCCTCGGCGTCGGCCGATGAAGCCGGCGCTATGCGCCACTACGTGACAGAAACCTCGATTCCGCGCGGCTCATCACTGGTCGGGAAGCGGATCGACGAAGCACGCCTGAAGGACATGCTCGGATTGCGCATCCTGCGGATCCACCGCGAGTACGACCTCAAGCGCGGCGAGCAGGCCAGCCAAAAACCCTGGTTGCGCTTTGGCCGCCACGGCAGGCCCGAGGGTGACGGCGGTTATTCCTTTGTCCCGTGGCCAGAGGCGACCCTAGCCGTCGACGACCACCTGCAGGTGGAGGGCGATCCGTCGCTGCTTCTGCAGAGCCAAGGTCGGGGGCTGCTTGAGCTGATCGATCCGATGCAGGCCGGCACGGTACCGACAGGCGTGAAGGAGGGCGCGGATGGCCTAGTGGGTGAAGTCGCCCTGTCGCCCGGCTCGCGAGCGCTGGGCAGCACGATAGGCGATGCCGACTTCGCCGGCCGATACGGCGTAAAGGTGCTGGGCCTGCGTCGAAACGGTCGCCAGGAAGATGAGCGCATCCAGCATCTACGGCTGGAAACCAGCGACGTGCTGCTGGTGCGAGGCAGCGCTGAGGCGCTGAGCGAACTGGCCCATAACCCCGATTTTCTTGTCGTGAACCGACTCGCCAGCGATGATCGCGATCATTCGCGGCGTTGGTTGGCGCTCGGCATCATGGCCTTGACCATGCTTGCCGCCGCCACCGGCTGGTTGCACATTTCCGTGGCCGCCCTGGCCGGTGTCTTGGCGATGGTGACGACCGGCTGCCTACCGGTGCGAGACATGTATTCGCAGGTAGATTGGCGGGTGATCTTCATGATTGCTGCGCTTATGCCGCTGGGTATTGCGAT
>JBBSIY010000057.1:0-12771 GCA_038257785.1 Lysobacterales bacterium | reverse complement strand
TGGCTCAATGCATCGCCTGCAGTTTCCGGGGAGACAGAAATCTGGCAATAACGAGCCATCAGCATGTAGCGAACCGTCGCCGTTTAACCAATTCACCAACCGCGCAAACTCGTCGCCTGACGAAGTCTAGACTTCCACAATGTGGTCGCGCCGACGAAGCCGTGCCGCACCGCCACAGTCTTCAACCATGACTCAGCGCGTCGATGCGTCGCTGCAGGAATCGCCTCTCCGATTCTTGGCGTGTGAGTGCCAGGGCGCGTGCGAATGAAATTCGCGCATCATCGTGGCGGCCCAGTCGTCGGCAAAGATCGCCGCGCGCAGCGTGCGCAAACCGGTAATTCTCCAGCTCCCCACCGGCGAGCAGCGCATCGACGAGCGTGAGCCCCGCCTCCCACCCGTCGCGCATTGCCACAGCGACAGCGCGGTTAAGGGCGATGACGGGTGACGGCTCGATGCTGAGCAGCGCTTCGTAAAGGCCCACAATCTGCGGCCAGTCGGTGGCATCGCTGCTTGGCGACTCGGCGTGAACCGCAGCAATCGCAGCTTGCAGGCTGTACGGCCCGAAACGACCTGAGCGAAGCGCGCGTTCGACCAACGTGCCGCCCTCGGCGATCTGTGCGTGATCCCAGAGAGCGCGATCCTGATCCTCCAGCAGGACTAAATCGCCATCGACTGTGTTGCGCGCCTCGCGCCGCGAGTCCTGCAGCAGCAGCAACGCTAACAGGCCAAGCGCTTCCGGTTCGGGCAGCAAATCGACAAGCAATCGGGCCAGTCGAATCGCTTCGATGGCGAGGTCGGTCCGCTGCAGGTTGGCGCCGCTGCTGGCGCTATACCCTTCATTGAAAACTAAATAGATAACCCGCAGCACCGCGTCGAGACGCTCGGCCATCTGTGCCGCTGCGGGCACTTCATAAGGAATCCGCGCGTCGCGGATTTTGGATTTCGCCCGAACAATGCGCTGCGCGAGGGTCGTGGCGGGAATCAAAAAAGCGGCTGCAACTTCCTCGGTGGTAAGACCGCAGACCTCGCGCAGGGTCAGCGCGATCCGTGCGTCAGCGGCCAGCGCCGGATGGCAGCAGGTGAAGATTAGCCGCAGCCGATCATCCTCTACCGCCTGCCTGTCGTCTGCTGTTGCTTCAACAACCACCTCATGTCGATCTAAATCAAGCGACTCGAATCGTTTCTGCCGACGCAGGCCATCGATAATCTTGAAGCGCCCCGTAGACACCAGCCAAGCGCGCGGATTGTCCGGCGTGCCGCTGCGCGGCCACTGTTCAAGCGCTGCGCGAAACGCTTCGTGCAGCGCTTCCTCGGCAAGGTCGAAATCACCTAGGAGCCGGATCAACGTGGCGAGTACGGCGCGCGAGTGTTCGCGATATAGCGCGTCGAACAGCGCAGAAGTCACGAGCGCGTTGGCTGCCGGCTGCGCGGCGGCCACCGCCACCAGCTGGCGAGCACCACGGCGAAAAAAGCGCTATAGGCGGCCACGAAGACCCACCAAGGCGCTTCGAAAAATAGCAGCTGACTCAGCCAGTGCTCGATGAACGACTCGTGATAGCCGCCCTGCCCGGCCGCCTGCCGTAACGACTGCTCCCATACCGTCAGCGGGCAAAGCTGGCCAAGCCACGTCTGCACCGCGATAAAGCCCATCAGCAGCAGGTGGCAGTAGCGAAACAGTCGCGCCCGCACCCAGCCCCAGCGCAATGGCCCGCCGATCAAAATCAGCAGCTGGCCACCGACCACAAACATCACGACGCCGACATGCAGCGCAAGCATTGCGTCAGCAAGCAGCAAGTACATTCAGGATCAGCCATTCGGCGCGCTTGGGTGAGTGAAAGCTACCGCACTCCGACGGCTTCAAAACCGTTGTGAAACGGCACGCCGCGTGGATCGCCCTGGCTGGCGCGACAGATTGCACCGCCTGCACGTAGCGTGATGTTGTCCAACGCCCAACCGCTGGCGACCTGACTGCTGTCGCTGGTAAAGCGGAAGCGCAGTCGCGCATTGCTCGCGCCGTCGAGCTGCGGCAACGCCAACGTCACACGTCGCCACTGCGTTTCGCCATTGCAGCGAAATACTTCGCTCCAACTGCTGCCGCCGCTGGTGCTGATTTCAACCCGGCCAAAATCATATCCGGCCTCAGTGTCGCAACGCTGATCAAACGTAAGCTGCGCGCCGGCATAGCCCGACAGGTCAACAACGGCGCTGCTCAAGGCAGTGTTTTGATTGTTGGCATAGGAGCCGCTCACCGATGGCAGCCAAATGAAACCACCATTGACACCGCCAGCGCGCCGCGTCCAGAGGGTTGGCGGGGTTTGCGCTGTCAACGGCGAGGTGATCGCCAGGTCGACCGGATCGGTTAGCAGTCCACATAGTCGATACAGCTGCACATCACTGGCAAGGGTCTGCCCGCCCTGTCCGCTGACTCCGCTACGTACGTCGGTCTCGTGTCCTTCTGCGGCGTATGCAACGCTATAGGTGCCTAGCGGCAAGCGCCGCTGGTAGCTGCCGTCGTTGGGATCAGTTTGGCTGGTAAACATACCGGCGCTGATAGTGGCTTCGAGCGGCGTTTGAGTGCCGAATTCGCGCACTGTGCCGGCCAGCGTAAACACATCCTGAGGCGCACGGAGGTCGATAAACGTTGCCGCCGGTGGGCCGTCATTGCCCGCACTATCGCGGCCCTGTACGTAGAGCAAATGTCGGCCAGCCGGCAGGGTGCCTGTGCTGATGCCGCGCTGCGCGATTTCCACTTTCGCATCGAACGCGCCGTCGCTCGGCTGCATCGCTTGCGCGGCAGCCCCGGCCTGCCAAGGTGGAACGCTGAGATACGCCGAGGCTGACACAATGTTCTGAGTCGCCGGCTGCGCGCCAGCTTCCGTAAAGCTACCCTCGCGCTGGCGCAGGTCATCGAAAGTGGCATTCACGGTCACTGATTCACCGACCAGGGCGAGGTCGGGCGTCACGCCCATCGCGTAAACATCGGGCCCGGCCGGCAGCTGATAAGGCGCTCGTGCCGAACGCAGCGCATACAGCAGCGCGCGACGATTGTCGGGATAAACAGTGCTCTCGAAGCTTGCGCAGTCCTGGAAAAACGCCGAGCCAAGTTCAAACGTAAACGACGCTACACCGAGGTCACCGTAGGCGAAATCGTCGGTTGTGCCGTCGGTGGGATATAGACCAACGGACTGTTGCGGCGTATAGCGGTTGAACCACGCCAGTCGGCGTCCAATCGCCTCAAACGCGACGCTATTGGGCGAGTCGCCTGTGAACATGCCCCAAGGCCAAAGCACCAGCCCAGAAAAGCTGTGCACGTCAAAGAATATACCGGGCGTGTCGGCAGGGGCTGGCGCAGAAAACTCGGGCGCGCGTCGATCCTCAAAAATGCTCCGCGCGTAGGCAACGATCGCCTGCGTTTCGGGCTCTGATTGCGCAGCGGGTCCACGATACGTGCCATCGCAAACGGCGTTGCTGCTGCCGTTCCAGTTGCCCCACTCAAACGGGAAGTTGCGGTTCAGATCAACGCCAGCGCTGTTGCCGCCGCCGCAGAAATTGCTATTGGTATTTTTGCGCCACGAGAGCCCCGTTTCGGCACGCTTGCGGCCATCCGGATTGGCCTGCAGCAGGGCGTGGATTTCGTGGTGGTCGATGAGCCACGTCGCATCCGCGTCAACCCCATACGCGTTGATCAACTGCTCGACAAAGCGTGTCGAGAATTCCGCCGGCGTGTACTCGCGCGCGTGCACCGACGTCATGATGAATACCTTTGGCTTGGGGCCGACGATCGAGCGATTGGTAACGCGCAAAACCTTCAGCTGATAGCCACCTAGCCCCTGACTTGCTTGCCAACTTGGGCCGATGTCAATGATCTCAGCGAGACTGGGCGCACTCGCCACCAGCGACTGCATGGTGGCCTCGGTTTCTTCCACGGTGCGGTAACAGGCAAATCCCGGGATGCTTTTCATGCCCACACGCTCGGCATTGAACAGGCGTCGATTCGCGAGAGTGCCTTCGATGTCAGTCTCGACGCGCATGCCGGCCGCCTTCAGAGCACGCCGCAACTCAGCATCAGCCTCGGTGCGCAATACGCCCTTGTCGCGATCAATTTGCGCGTGCCCTAAAAACGGCGTGACCGCGCGCAGGCTGGCGTCGTCATCAAACCATGCGTTGACGATGGTGATTTCATCGATCAGCGCTTGGCTATAGGCAGGATGGCTAGCCAGCGCCAGCAACCCAAGCACCTGTGCGCTGCGCAAAAAAGCGCCACTGAGAGACATCATTTGCATTTGCCCTTCATCCAACCGCCTGTTAATTCGACGCACATGTGCGAATCGGAACCGTAGTCGTTCGCGAGCCGGCGAGCAAGCTGCGCACCAGCCATTCCCGAATCCCGAACAATCTACTGCCCGGGTGTCCCACGCGGCGGGATCGTTTGCGCCTTTGGCTGCGACATTGGCTGATCGCGCATGCGCTGCTCCAGATTCGCCAGCGCTGCGCTGAGCTGAGCGTCGCTGCCATTGGCGGTAGCGTACGGCAGGTTATCGACTTCAATGTCGGGACTGACGCCACGTCCTTCGATCAGCCAGCGACCCTTCGCGTCGAACTGGCCGAACTCAGCGACTCGCGCGATGCCGTTGTCGAGCAAGCGATTGCGGTCGCTTAGCCAAATGCCCGCACCCGCCGTGCGTGTACCGATCACCGGCCCGAGCTCGAGCGCCTTGACGCCAGCGGCAAACGTTTCACCATCGGAATAAGTCAGCGCGTCAATCAGCACCACTAGGTGTCCGCGAAACGTCTGCTGCATATTCCAGTAAGGCGTGCCCTGCGTCGGCTGCCAGAAGGCCCAGGTGCGGCGCAGCAGCTTCTCTATGATCCAGCTATCGATATTGCCGCCGCGATTGCGACGCACATCGATGATCAAACCCTCGCGATCAAACTGGGCGTAGAACTCGCGTGCAAAACTGGCGATGTCAGCCGCACCCATCGCGCGTAAATGCAGATAGCCGATTCGCCCGCCGCCTGCCTGCTCCACCTTCTCACGCGTTTGTTGAACCCAGTCACCGTAGCGTAGTTCGGCTTCGCGATTGAGCGCGACGGGGCGGACGACCGTTTGATGCGGTGAAGCGCCCTCACGCTGTAGGCGCAACAGGACCTGCTGCCCCGTTTGCTGATTGAGCGCGCGGCTGACGTCCGCCATGCTCGCCACCGCTTGTCCGTTGATTGCGAGCAATAGATCGCCCTCCTGTGCATCAACACCCGGCTGCGCCAGCGGTGCGCGTTCTGAGGGAAGTTCTGGATCACTACGATAGATGCGGCCGATCCGCAGCCCGTTGCTAGCAACCTCAAGCGCCACGCCTAATCCAGCCGGCTGCGGCGCATCAGCGTCGGCGCGGAAGTCGCTGCCGCGCACTTGCGAATGCAAAATGCCGTGCTCGGCCATCATTTGACCGAGCAGATCGTCGAGCTCGTAGCGATCAGTCACCCGAGGAAGCAGCGGCGCATAGCGCGCGCGCACCGCTGTCCAATCTTGCCCGCGCATCTGTGGGTCAAACGAGAACTGCTGATGCATACGCCACGCGTCGTCAAACATCTGCGCCCACTCATCCTGTGGGTCAATGCTTAGCGACCAGTCCGAAAGTTTGACACTGCTGTTGCTTACGTCGGCAGGCAGCTTGGGGCCGACCTCCACAATCAACACGTCGCCGATACGCTGCTTGGCACCCTCAGGCGCAGCCTTGATCAATAGAAGCTTTTTGCGATCGGCCGATAGCCCAAACGAGGCGATGTCCTTATCGAACACTTCCAGTTTCGGCGAATCGGCGGTGATAGCCGCCACGCGCAGAACGGGTTTGGATTTCGGCTCAATCGACGCTTCAAGTAGATAAAGATGTCCGTCCGTAACCGCGAGCTCGCGATAGTTACCGGCATCCAGCGGCACTTCAAATAGGCGTTCGGCAAGGCCGTTGAAATCGATCTCCGCCGTGCTCACAACGGATTTGGTATCCGGCATGCCCTTTTTATCGCCCTCTTCCGATTCAACCGACTTCGGCGTTAGCTCGTCAGCAGGCATGAAGGGAAAGCGCTGACCGGGCTGCAATGCCAGGGCATAGATTCGCGCACGCCGGTCGAAAAGCGGGCCCATGTTACGGTCGCCCCACGGCGCGCCCGGCGTGGCAACAAAATTGCGATTGGAGAGAAAGTACAGCCAATGACCATCGGCAGAAAATGCCGGCGCGAATGACTCATAACGATCGCTGGTGAGCGTCTGCTTTTGCGCTGTTCGGGTGTCGATCAGGACGATCTGATTGAGGCGCCGCGCACTGTCCTCGCGCGCCACGGCAAGATAACGACCGTCAGCCGACCAGCTCACCGCCTGATACGCGTCATCACCCTGCGGCGCGGTGTCGAGCAAACGATTGTCGCCGGTCGCTAAGTCCAAGCGCCAAAGCCGACCTCGCAGGTCCCTATGCGCCAGCGCCTTGCCATCTGGCGATGGAATGAGACGAAGACGCTGCACGTCGCCATCCGTGGTGATTGCTTTGGCACCCGCTGAGCCGTCGGCAGGGAAGCGCCAAATCTCGCTGCGTCCTTCGCGATCAACAATGGCGTAGGCGAACTTGCCATCCTTCGCCAGCACGGCTTCGCGGAGTCTCGACTGGGACGGCGCGGCTAATGCAATTCGACGCAGTGACCCCAATCCGGCGACCGTCGCATGGCCACGTGCACTAAGCACCACGCGATCTCCCGAAAGCGCAAAACTCACGCCGCTCAGGTATTCGAGCGGCTTGCGAACGACGCGCTCACGCCGCTGCACAAAGTCAGAAGCCAGCTCAATGGGAATTGGCGTGTCGCTGGCCTTGGCGATGTCGTAAACCCGCAGGTCAGCGCCGTACGCATACACGATGCGACCTGCATCCTGCTTCGGCGAGCGCACTTCAAACGCGCTGTGGTTAGTGAGCGCACGACGATCATCGCCATCGAGGCTGAGTGACCAAAGGTTGCCGATGCCGCCGCCGTCGCTTAGCGCGTATATCCGATCGTTCCAGATCATCGGCCGACTGAAATTGACGCCGGCATCGACTGCGAGCTGCTGTGCTTCAGTCGTCGAACCCACGTCCCATCGCCACAGCTGCGCCACACTGCCGCCGCGATAGTCACGCGCGTTATCCGTATTGAGATGCGCGCCAAAGCGGGTGAACCAAATCTGCTTGCCGGCGCTGTCAAAAACTGCCTCGTTGGCATCCGAAAGCGGCAAGGTGCGCGTCGCGCCCGAGCGCGGATCGACCATGTGCAGCACGCGGGTCAGCGTTGGCCCAACGGTGTTTTCACTGGCGTAGATCACCTCGCCGCTCGGCGCGAAGCCCTGCAAAAAAACCCGCGCACCGTCAAAACTCAAGCGCTGCGGCTCGCCGCCTTGTGCCGACATGAGGTAGACATCACTACCGCCGTCGTAGCTGCCGACAAACGCAATCTGCGAGCCGTCGATGGAGAACGCAGCTTGCGACTCCTCGCCTGGATGCGTGGTCAGGCGCTGCGCAACGCCGCCCGATGTTGCAACCGTCCAAAGATCGCCCTCGGCAGTGAACACGACGCGCTCCCCGTGCAGCGCTGGGTAGCGGTAATAGCCGCTATCGGCAGCCTGTACGCTCGTTGCGCAGAGTAAGGGTGCCAAAGCCAAGACAAGCAGGCTGACGGGGCTACGCGTCATCGGGTTTGTTCCTCATTTCGGATTTGCAAGTTTGCGCGCTGCTGCGCCAGCAGGCATGCATCAAAGGTCACTGCAGCGCGGGAGGCAGCAGCGTGTGCTGAGTTCCACGCCGCCAAAGCACGAAAAGATTGTTGGCGGGCATTTCCCTCACCTCGACGAGCTGTAGGTCAATCGCCGCGGCCAACGCATCAACTGCCTCAAGATCGCGAATGCCCATATGCGGTGACTCGGCGCGCAGCTTCGCATCGAACGCGACGTTGCTTTCGCTCACGTGTCGGCCATCGCGCCGAAACGGGCCATAGATAGCGAGTCGCCCGCCTGCTCGCAACGCCTGGGCTAAACCAGCAAACAGCGCCTCGACTTCCGGCCAGCTCATGATGTGCAGGGTGTTGGCACTATATACGCCGTCATGCGTGATGCTCGGCCAGCGGGGGCCGCGCACGTCCAGCTCGAAAGGCTCAGGTGTGTTGCTCAGCGCGGCTTCCCCCAACCATTGACGAATACCCGGCAAATAGTCGGCGCGATCTGAACATTGCCAGATCAGATGCGGCATGGCGGCGGCGAAATGCACCGCATGCTGACCCGTGCCAGTGCCCACTTCCAACACGCGGCGGCTGTCGGCAAACCAGACGCGTATTACTGCAAGGATCGGATCGCGATTGCGCTCGCACGCAGGCGAGAAAGGCTTTTCTTCAGCGTCCACGCTCAGCCGCCAAACAGATCTTCGAGCGGCACTTTTCGCGGATCGCGATACAAGAGCTGTCGCCATCCGCTCCGCTCAAACGGCTGCCATGTCTCTGGATGTTGCGCCAGTCGATCAGCAATCGCCCACAGCACGATCGGGTTGGCGCCCATGCCGAGATGGCTGGCGCTGACTTCGATGCTTTCAGCACGATGAACTTCTGGGGTGAGACTCATGCGCCAATCGACGACGCCGTCAGACTTGCTCAAAATCGAAGTCACCGGCACCGGCGGATGGCCGCCCATCATGCGCTGCAGCCGCGGATCACTGACCCGCATGCCGCTGGCCCACTCAAACACGCGCGTGGCGTTGCTGCCACCGCCATCGCCGATCAGTGGCGAGCCGAGAGTAACGATCGAGCGCACGCGCTCAGGCATGCGATGGGCAAGCGCGCGCGCCATGGCACCGCCGAGCGACCAACCGATAAGGCTGACGGGCGTCCCATGAGTGTCATGCAGGGTTTCGATGCGGGTGATCAGTTTCGGCAGCAAGCCCGCGCGCGGTCCGCGATTGATGCCTTGCTCCCAAGGATAGGCGGGATAGCCGAGCGCTTCCAGAAACCGCCGCAGCGGCCATGTACTGCTGTCGCCTGCCAACAAACCCGGCAGCACTAAAACCGGATGACCATCGCCCTTGGGGGCCTGACTGAACCATGGCGCAGCCAGCAGCCACGCCGTCCATTCAACAAACGCGCGACCTTCGAGCGCCACCTTGAACCACGAAGGTGGCGACAGCAGTGAGGCCAGCTCGCGGCTCGGCGCTGGTTTTCGCGAGCGTCTCCTCGCTTGGGTAGCGGGCACGCTCACGCCGCCGCCTTGAGTAGTTTAGCTAGGGTACTGCGCATGCCGCGGGTGAGCGACTCGGGGCGATCCAGCGTCTCTTTCGCGGACACGATGCCTATCTCCAGCGAGCCAGCATAGGTCATCACGGTGATGTTCAGACCGAGGCCATGCGTCACGATCGACACGGGATGAAAATGGCTGACGACGGCGCCGCCCAAATAAAGCCGCACGGGCGGGCCAGGCACGTTCGAGATGACCAAATTAGCTAGCGGCGGTAAGCGCTCCGACAAGCGACCACGCTGCCAAAGCCGACTAACACCGGTCGCCCATATCGGCGCAGCAACACCAGGGAAATCAGTCGGCAGCAAGCCCTTAAACTCCGCTACTCGACCTTTAATCTGGCGCGTCGCGGCGGCAATCGCCAATAGCTGTTCAACCGGGTCGGCGTTGTTGGTCGACAGCGGGCACTGCACCATCGACACCTCGTTGCCACCTTCCACACCCGGCGTGCGCAGCGACACGGGCATGGCGGCAATAAGCGGCAAGTCAGGCAGCTCGTCTCGTCGCGCAAGGTGCGCGCGTAACGCGCCTGCGCAAAGCGTCATCACCACGTCGTTTAGGCTGACCTGAAAATGTTTGGCAACGCGCTTAACGTCCGCCAGCGGCAAGCTCTCAGCGGCGAAACGACGCCCCGCACCGAGCTGCACGTTGAAAGGAGTACGCGGCGCGAGCCACACGCTGTCGCGCAGGCTTTGCAAACCCGCCCGGCCAGCGTCAGCCACGCCGCGCGCTCCAGCGGCGATTCGACGAACACCCTCTGGCACGCCACGCAGCATGGCGCTGAATTGTTTGGCGCTGGCGCGCAGCGCTGCGCGCGCTACTGCGTTGGGCGGCGGCGGGACAACGTCGATCGCAGGCTGGTTCGCTTTCTGCCGCTGCAGCGGTCGCGGCTCACCATCAAGCAGTGCGCCCATTACCTGCACGCCGGCTTGCCCGTCGACCAGCGCGTGATGAGACTTCAAATACACGGCGACGTCGCCGCCCGCTATCCCGTCGACAACAACGACCTCCCACAGCGGGCGAGTGCGAACCAGCTCAACCGCATGCAGGCGCGCAATCAGCGCGTGTAGCTGGCGCTCGGTGCCCGGTTTTGGCAGTGTCAGGTTGCGCACGTGCAAATCCGGGTCGAACGCGTCAATTTCTTGCCAAAGGGGATGTCCCAAAGCCATTGGCGCTTCGATCAAGCGTCGACGCAGCATTGGTACCTCGGCAAGCCGCGCGATCAAATGCTCACGCAAGGCCTTGGCAAAACCGCGTCGTTGGCGCGCAGCAGGGACAAGTCGAATCAGGCTCGCCACATGCATCGGCGTACCCATCGATTCGAGATAGACAAACAGGGCATCCAGCCCGGTTAGCGGTCGCAAGCGTTTCGGCAAGAGCTCTCCGTGGGTGTGCCGTGCTTGGCAGACTGAGCAGGAGCATAGTCGAGCTGCACGGACGATCCATTGTGCAGCGCAGCGCAAGTGTCTTCGTTGAGCCCGTCACAGTGCGCAAACTTGCAGTCGCAGTCTTCTGCTTTACGTGGTATCAAATGCAGGAACGCGGCTGCCGCGGATTGATGACGAAGGGGATGATCATGGCGCAAAACGGAATTGGTGAGCTTTTTCGTGACTTCGGCCAAAGCCTGGGGGAGTTTTTTGGCGGTGGTCGCGCCGATCCACAGCGCGACATGGGTCTACAGGTTGCGTTCGCCTTGCTTGGCTATCTCGCCAAGCTCGATAGCCTCGTCACCAGCCACGAAGCCGAGTTCATCAACGGTGCGATGGACGCGCTCAAACTGACCATTCGTGAGCGTGAGCTGGCCTCAGAGGCCCTGCAGCGTGGGCGCAATCGTGAAATAGATTTGAGCGAAGAGTTTGCGCGCTTTCGCACGGTGTACACCCCGCACTCTCCTGAAAGCGAGCGCCTCTACGACGCACTGATTCGCTTGGCCGCTGCGGATGAACGTTTGCGACCAAAAGAGCGCCAGTTTCTTGAGCTGGCCACCGCAGAGTTGGGTTATGCCAGCGAGGAGCTGGATCGGCGTCTTGCGGTCATCATGCCGCCGCGCTAAGCCGCATCTACGGGTTGCACCGGGCCCTGCGCACCGGCGAAGCAGCGGATCGCTCGCGCGCAGCTTGGTCTGCCGTTGAATAACAGACAAAAAAAAGGCCCCCGAGGGAGCCTTTAATCAAGCCCTGAACTTGATTAGATGTGAAACGTTTGCCGGCTGGCTAGAACGCCAGAGTCCACTGCGCCTCAACTTCGACCTGCGAACCGCCGTCGAAGTCACGCTGCAAGAACGGCGCAGAGGCCAAGAAATAGGCCGCAGGCGCATAGCTTGCCGACAGCTGAAACTGGCTAGATGGGCTGAAATAGCGCTGGTAGCCCAACCCCACGTTTAAATTCGAGTACTGATCCGCAAGCGCACTCGACAAAACCGCCGATGTCGTACGCGGCTGTTGCTGGGTCGAATAGCGCATTGACCAACGCCCACCGAAATCATCAAGCACCGCTGCTTGTACGGAATAAACCGTTAGATCTTCCCACGCAAACTCGGGCGAACTACCGTCACCGAGCAGGGCCAGAAAGCGCGTGGGCAGCGACGCCGCCGTGAACGTATCGACACTGCTATACATCACCCGCTGCACATCCGCGCCCAAGGCAAAGCGCTCAGACACCGCCCATTCGATACCCGTGCGGGCAAAGCCCGGCAGATCGAAATCGCCAGCTTCTGAATAAATACCGCGATACGACTTGAACGGATCCATGTCGAGTCGCGATTGCAGGGCGACATTTAACGTCAACCGCTCGCTCAACGCCTGATTGAACGACAGCTGCACGCCACCGCCCTCGGAAATCTCCTGCACGCCATTTCGACGCACGCCAGTGAACTGCTCGACCGCCAGCCAAGGCGACGAGCCCATGCCTGGGGTGGAGAAGCGGTTGTGCGCGATGATCGCCGTTAGTGATAAGTCGGCCTGCTGGCCAATCGTCTGCCGCAGCGAGGTATTGGACTGCAGGCCTGTCACGCTGGAGCGCGCCTGTGAGAGCAGTCCGACCGAGGTATTGCCGGTGTGCAGCGAACTGCCAAAACTGCTCTTGGAGAACGCCAGCTTCAGATTGCCCTTCTCACGCCAACTGACCAACGCCTCTTCGGTAGCCGAGCGCAACAGTGAGGTGCGCGAAACGACGTTCTGACCCGCGGAGGTTTGCGCTTGCACAGCGGCCCATTCGAAGTCCGGCGTCATACTGCTGCGCGCATATGCCTTCCACTGGGCAGCCGCACCGCCATTCGCCAGCGATAAGCCGGGAAGCGCGATGAGGCAAGCTGCAGCGAGTAGGTTTAAACGCACGGGCAATATACTTTTCGTCGGAGCCGGAGCGGCGCTGGCGGGAGTATGGCGAGAACGCAACACTTGCGTCAACCATTTGTTGTGTTTTTAGCGAGAATGCCGCCTCGCCTCCCCGACAGCCCGTTTTTGCCACTCCTCAACTGCGTC
>JBBSIY010000056.1:0-12872 GCA_038257785.1 Lysobacterales bacterium | reverse complement strand
CTCGATGACGAAATGTTTGCGCTGATGAAGAAAAAAGGCACGTGGTACGTGCCGACCGTGCTAGCCGGCACCTTTGTCGCCGAGAAGGCGCAGGAGCCGGGCTACTTCCCGGAGATTGTGCGGGTGAAGGCAGCCGCCATCGGGCCGCAGATTCAGGCCACCTTTGGCCGTGCGCATAAAGCAGGCGTGAAGATTGCGTTCGGTACTGATTCCGGCGTATCGCCGCACGGCGGCAACGCGCGCGAGTTCGAGCTGATGGTCGAGGCCGGGATGCCCGCCAACATCGCGATACAAACGGCGACTCGCAACGCAGCCCAGCTGCTCGGAGAGTGGGACTCACTAGGCAGCGTCAGCGTCGGCAAGCACGCCGATATCGTCGCCGTAAACGGCGACCCGGTGGCCGACGTCTCGCTATTGCGCTCGATCGATTTTGTGATGAAGGCCGGCGTGATCTACAAACAATAGGCGCTGGCCGCCATGGCAGGCAGGCGCGGGTTGTGACGGCCCGCGACTGACTCCATATCGAACGACTCAAACGAATCTGGAACTGTCATGACCTCGCCCGCCACTGCCCATAGCTTTGACGCCAGCGCTGCGACCTTTGAACAAGAGGTGGTGCTGCGATCAATGACCACGCCGGTACTGATCGACTTCTGGGCGCCGTGGTGCGGTCCATGCAAACAGCTGAAGCCCGTACTGGAAAAGCTCGCCGATGAGTTCAACGGCAGCTTTGTGCTGGCCAAGGTCAACAGCGATGACGAAGGCCAGCTGGCGTCGCTATTCGGCATTCGCTCACTGCCCACGGTGATGCTGATGAGCGGTGGCCAACCCGTCGATGGCTTCATGGGTGCGCAGCCTGAGTCGGCGCTGCGGCAGTTCCTTGCTAAACACGGCATCGAGCCGGCGGCAAACGACGCAGATCAGCCCGTCGATGCCGCAGTCGATGTGCCTGCTCGCAGCCTCGATGAAGTCATTGCCGACCTGCGCGCGCAGCTGGCGGCCGACGCAGACAAGCCTGAGTTGGGTCTTGATCTCGCCCTCGCGCTGGCGCAAAGCGGCCAAGCAGACGAAGCAGAGTCGGTGCTTGATGCTCTGCCTGCAAAACTAGCCGTCGACGACCGCGCCAAGCGCGCGCGCGCTACCTTGGGTTTTGCGCGCCAGCTGCTGAACTCAGCGGACCCAGCGGAGCTAGCGCGTCGATTGCAGAGCGACGAGAACGATCACGCAGCGCGTCATCTACTCGGCGTGCACGCGCTGGTTAGTGGCGACCAAGAGGCCGCACTGGCGCTATTTATCGAGCTGCTGCGACGCGACAAGCAGTTTCAAGAGGGCATCGCCAAACGCAGCCTGATTGACGCATTCACGGTAATTGAAGACGACGACTTGGTCGGTCGCTACCGGCGCAAGATGGCGACCCTGCTGTTTTGACGCTGGCTGCCTGACAATCAAGTCCATGCACGAGCGCGCCGCAGGTACGTGAACATTCCGCGTCCGCCTAGTCCCGCTCGCCGCATGAGCGACGCTCAAGCCGTCACTGACGCGCTGCGCTATCCGTTTGCGCCAGACGCGCTGGTGACCAACCTCGCGCTGACGCTGTCGCAAATCATCGTCAGCTTCGTGCCGGTCATCGGCCTGCTGTTGTCGCTCGTGGTTTGGGCGACCACTTACCGCTACGCCTTAGAAATCCTCACCGCCAGCGGACAAGGCCGCCGCGAGCCGCCGCAGGGCTCGATGCTCACGGACGTTCGGAGTCAGCGCGGCCATCTGTGGATTCAGGTGCTAGCGGTCGTTGGGTTAGTAGTGGTTGCGCACACGCTTGGCCCAGTAGCAGCCGCGTGTTTGCTCATCGGAATCGCCCTCGCCCTGCCCGGCGCACTGCTGGCGTACGCCGCTGCGCAAAACCTGCTGGCAGCGTTCAATCCGGGCGCGTGGATCGCCGTCTTTCGCATCGTCGGACCGGCGTACTTATTGCTGTCAGTCAGCATCGGCCTGACCTTGCTGCTGCAGCTCGCCGGCTACCGAATTTTCGGTCAACTCAGACCCGCGATACTGGGCGACGCGCTCTACTATCTGTGCGTGCACGCGGCGCTGTTTGCCAGCTTTCGCCTGATCGGAACGCGCCTCTACGCGCATGCGTCAGCATTGGGCGTCGAGGACCCCATCATCGAGCGACCGCAGCTTGCACGCGATCGCGAGCGTTCGGCCGTCTTGCGCGAAACGCGCGAAGCAGAAGCGCTAGAAGACCCAACGACGAAAGCGGCTGCGTTAGCGCTGATTCTGCGTCGCGGCGGTGCCAGCGACGAGCTACACGCAGAGTATCGACGCTGCCTTCGTGCAGCGGACAATCGTGATGCCCTCGAACAACATGCGCGGGTGCGAGTCTGTGAACTGCTGGCGCTAGCGCAGCCAAAAAGCGCCGTGCCGCTGGGCACAGAAGCGCTGGCCGACAGTCCGCTGTTCTATCTGCCGGACGCTGATTCGACGACGAGCTTCTGCAACGCCGCCGAGGCCAGCGGCCAACTGCGACTGGCAACGGCGCTGGCTAGCAACTATCGGCAGCAGTTTCCGAAGCGCTTTGACGGCCTGCCGTTGGTCGCGCGTGCGTCCGCGTTGCTGTCCGATAAGCTTGGCGACGCCGACGCCGCCGAGCGCTTGCTGACCGACGCGCTGCTGCTGTCGGCCAACGGATCCGAATCTGAAGAGTTTGAGCGCCTGTTAAAGCGTTTGCGCGCCGGCATTCTGCTTGCCGATGTCAGCCCTCGCCTCAGCTCACCTCACCCGAGGCAACCAGTCCGCCGCTAGTCGATGGGTGATGGGTGCTGGGTGCTGGGTGCTGGGTGCTGGGTGCTAGGCGCTCAGCGCCGCTTCCAGCATGGTTTGAAACCGCGTCTGATCGTAACGGCGAACGATGCGGACGTTGTCGGGCTTGCCGCTGCGGCGCTGCCAGTCCACGACCGTCGCGCCGCGTGTTAAAGCGCCATCGAGCTCAATCGCAAGCGGCCGCGTCTGCGATTCGACAATGCCGTCAGGGGCAATGGCCAACGCCATCGCCAATGGATCAGCGCTGTACCAGTGCGTCGCATTGCGGCCTACCGACCAGCGCCGCGTTTGCCGCGAGATAGCGTCGTAAAAGCGCGCGCGCGGCGAGTCAACGCTTAGCCAGCGCTCGACTTCAACATTCGGCAGCGGGTGGGCGAGCACAGCTTCCCAATCAACCAAGTCGATCAGCGGCCACGCGCTAAAAACAACGTGTGCGGCTTCGGGATCAAAACCAATATTGAACTCGGCCGATACCGACGTATTGCCAACGCCGGTCACTGCGCCGCCCATCACCACCAAGCGTTTGACGCGCTGTGGCAGGGTTGGATCAAGGCGCAGCGCGAGCGCTAAATTAGTGAGCGGCCCGAGCATCACAAAGGTCAACTCGCCGGCACGCTCTCGGCTCAACCGCAGCATCGCCAGCGCGGCGTGTTCGGTTTCTGTCTCACGCGTTGATGGCGTGTAGCCGATGTCACCAAAGCCATCGCGACCGTGCACGTAGGAAGCATCGGCCGCGTCGCGAACCAGCGGCGTTGTGCAGCCGGGGAAAATCGGCACCGTGACGTTGGCAACTTCGCAGAGCTTCAGTGCGTTAGCGACGGTGTGCGACAGACCGACGTTGCCGGCGGCAATCGTCAGCGCAACCACTTCGACCTTGGGTGTGGCGAAGGCGAGCAGCAGCGCCAGCGCGTCGTCCACGCCGGGGTCGGTATCGATCAGCAGTGCGGTCATGTGTGAGGCTCGATTGATAGGCAGCTAGACGCCAGCATAGCGCTCAGCCACGCCTACCCAGCGCCGAATCAATGCAGCTGCCACTTCAGGCGACTCTGTCAGCAACAGGTTGCCCGCATCGCGCACCAGCGGCAGCAGATGCGCATCGCGCGCGAGGTCTGCAATTCGAAACTGTGCAAGCCCGGTTTGCCGCGTGCCAAGCAGCTCGCCTGGTCCACGCAGCTCCAGATCTTTTTCCGCAATCACGAAGCCGTCGTTGGTTTGGCGCAGCGTCTCCAGCCGTTCGCGAGCCAGCATTGAAAGCGGCGCGCGGTAGAGCAGTACGCAGCTAGACGCCTGCGCGCCACGGCCCACCCGGCCGCGCAGCTGATGCAGTTGCGACAGGCCAAGCCGCTCGGCGTTTTCAATCAGCATCAGCGATGCGTTGGGCACATCAACGCCGACCTCGATGACGGTGGTCGCCACCAGCAAATGCGTCTCGCCTGCTTTGAACGCCGCCATTGCTGCGTGTTTTTCAGCCGCCTTCATACGCCCATGCACTAGGCCTATGCGCAGCTCGGGTAGTTGCGACGACAGCGCATCGAACGTGGTCTCCGCCGCTTGAGCCTCAATCTTGCCGCGTGCGCCAGCAGCTTTGCCAGCGCCCTTGCCAGCATCATCAGCCTCGCTTTCCTCAATCAGCGTGCACACCCAGTAGGCCTGCCGCCCCTGCACGCAGGCCGCACGAATGCGCTCGATGATTTCTGGCCGCCGCTCACCGTTGATCGCGACCGTGCGCACCGGCGTGCGACCGGGCGGCAGCTCGTCAATGACCGAGACGTCGAGGTCGGCATAGGCCGTCATCGCCAGCGTGCGTGGGATCGGCGTCGCCGTCATCACCAGCTGATGCGGCACGCGACTGCCATCGCGGCCCTTATCGCGCAGCGCCAGCCGCTGATGCACGCCAAAGCGATGCTGCTCGTCAATGATGCACAGGGCCAGTCGATCAAACAGCACCCCTTCCTGCATCAGCGCATGGGTGCCGACAACGACCTGCGCGCTGCCGTCGGCCATCGCATCCATCACCCGTTTGCGCGCCTTGCCGGTCACCTTGCCAGCGAGCCATTCGACGCAGACACCGAGCGGCTCCAGCCAGCCGCGCAGGCTGGCTAGATGCTGCTCGGCCAAGAGCTCAGTCGGCGCAACCAGCGCGACTTGACCGCCTGCCTCGACCGCATGCATCGCCGCCAGCGCGGCCACGACCGTCTTGCCCGAGCCCACATCGCCCTGCACCAGTCGCAGCATCGGCACGTCGCGCCGCATGTCGGCGATGACCTCACCGAGCACGCGCGCCTGCGCGCCGGTCAGCGCAAACGGCAGTGCGGTACGCAGGCGCTTGGCCAAGCTTCCACGTCCGCGAATGGCGCGTGCGCCGAGCTGCTGCACGGCAATGCGCTGGCGCCGCAGACTCAGGTGATGAGCGAGCAACTCTTCCAGCGCCAATCGCACCTGCGCCGGGTGCGTGCCCGCCCGTAGGGCCAGAAGATCAGCATCGGCTTGCGGTCGATGCACGCTGTGTAGCGCCGCGCGCAGCGATGGCCAATCGCCAAGCTGGCGCAGGCTGAGCGGCAGCAGTTCCAAGCTGCCGTCGTCAGGCAGCTGGGCGAGTGCCGCGTCGATCAATCGGGTCAGCTGCGTCGGTCCGACGCCCTCAATGGCGGGATAGATCGGATCGAGCTGTTCGCTGCGCACGGCCGACTCGGCGTCGGTCAAGAATCGATAGCTCGGATGGACGATCTCGAACCCGTACTGCCCTGCCCGCGGCGCGCCATAGACCGCCAACCGCCGACCAATCGCAAACTGACCGGCCTGCGCGGCGCGAAAGTGGATGAAGCGCAGCGCGAGCGTCCCGCCCGACCCATCGCTAACCGCCACCCGTAGCGTCGGTCGAAATCGAAAACTGCGCTCAACCGCCTCAACGACCCCATCGATCAGCGCCGGCACGCCTGCGATCAGCTGCCCAATGCTCGTGCACTGAGTCCGATCTTCATAGCGCAGCGGCAGATGAAACCAGAGGTCGAGCAAGCAGTGCATGCCGCGCGTCGCCAACGCGCTGGACAGCGCCGGACCCACGCCCTTGAGGGTGCTGATTGGGCGCTCCGCGATGGGTGTGGGGTTAGTCAGCACCACATGTCCTGCGGCGACGCGCCATGGTCACAACACGCGAGGTGCTTAGTTCTGCTGGTCATTGCGAGGCCAGCTTCATTGGCCGTGCCAATCCAGAGACCATCGCGAACATCTGAAAAATCCTGTGCGTCGCGGATCGCCACGCCGCCTGCGGCGGCTCTTTGAGAGCCCATGTCGCAACGTATTGACTGGTCATGATGACGGTCGTCGAGGCCTTGGCTTCGGCTGCTGCACTGGCTTTTGGGTCCCCTATGTGGCGGTGGCGGTGAGGCGGAAAGCCCGCAGGGTCGCGCGCGCAGATGCGCGCGAGTTTGTTGCCAGCACACGGACGTGCTGTAAACAAACCCCGCCTCGCCGTCACGTACCGGCGGCTTCATCTCCGGCGCTACTTCGGGGTCGTCTTTCTTTGGGTTACCTTTCTTTGGCGACTCAAAGAAAGGTAACTCGGCGGCCGCTGAGGCCGACGAAACCTTGCGAGTAACCGTCGACGAGGCGGCAAAGAAAGAACTGAATTGCCACGGCCGATGAAGCCGGCCTAGCAAAGACAGTTTTGTTGAACGTGGGCTGATAGCGCCACCCACAGTGTCTCCAGAAACAGAAATCTCGCAATGACGATGAAAGGCCAATCAGCCCAACACCATCACCGCATCAATCTCAACCGGCACGCCACGCGGCAGCGCGGACACGCCAATCGTCGAGCGCGCCGGGTAGGGTTTTTCAAAATACTCAGCCATCACCGCGTTGACGGCGACAAAATCACCAAGGTCGGTGAGGTAGATGCCGACCCGCACCACGTCAGCGAGCGAGCCGCCCGCTGCTTCGCAAACCGCTTTCAGATTCTGGAATACGCGGTGCGTCTGCGCGGTGACATCGCCGTCGACAATGGTCATCGTCGCTGGATCGAGCGGAATCTGGCCAGATAGGTAGACGGTTTGGCCACTGCGAGTCGCTTGCGAATACGGGCCGATCGCGGCCGGCGCTTGATCGCTATGAATGGCTGTGCGGGTCATGGGACGTTACTCACTCTGTGGGGTGGGTCCTGCAAATGCTCAGGACAAATGAATCTCGCTAGTGGTCAAGCGAATCGCATCCCGGCCTACTGCGTCAACCCCAACCAGCCACACAGCACCCCGCGCGCCTCGTCCAAGCCGTTGCCGTCAGTTGCTGAAAATAGCTGGGCACCAATCCGCTGTCCCAGCTCGCGACGCACGGCCAGCAGGGTCTTGGCCTGCGCACCACGGCTGAGCTTGTCTGCCTTAGTGAGCAGGACATGGCCGGGCAGCCCGCGCGCGGCGGCAAACGCGAGCATCTGCTGATCGAACTCCTTCAGCGGATGGCGGATATCCATCACCACGACAAGACCGCAAAGTGCCTCGCGACCCATAAAAAATCCCTCCAAAACAGTTTGCCAATGCGCGCGCATGGGCAGCGGCACCTTGGCATAGCCGTAGCCGGGCAAATCAACCAGATGGCGCTCGGCGGCGACTTCGAAATACACCAGCTGCTGCGTGCGGCCCGGCGTCTTGGACGTGCGCGCAAGCTTGTTTTGATCGCAAATCGCGTTGATTGCGCTCGATTTGCCGGCGTTTGAGCGGCCACAGATGGCCACTTCACGGCCCACATCAGGCGGTAAATGGATGAGTTCGTGCGCGCTTTTTAGAAAGCGCGCGCGGCGTAGAGGTTGAGGTTCATTCATTGCTTCGTTGACCGGTCGCCGCGACGGCAGGGATAATTCGCAGTCCTGACGACGCTGCCAGGATCTGCCCTTCGGTGTCCGCATGCCGACTGGGCGCAGGCTGACTCTCGAATCTGGAGCAAGTGTATGACCTTTCGTCGCATTCTCGGCCTGACCGCCGCACTCTTTGCCGCCAATGTGATGGCGCAGACGGAGTCGGCCGACGTACAGGTCGGCGCAATTGACGAACCCGCACCCGCCGTTGCAGAAACACTGACTGACGCGCACGGCCCGGCAGCACTAGGCAACGCCGAAGCTGGCGCAGGCAAAGCGGCTGTGTGTGCGGCTTGCCACGGCGCTGACGGTAACTCAGCCGACCCGCAGTATCCAAAACTCGCCGGTCAGCACGAGCGCTACACCGCACGGCATCTGGCCTTATTCAAAAGCGGCGAGCGCGACAACGCCATCATGCTGGGCTTTGCGGCCACGCTAAGCCCGCAGGACATGCGCGACGTTGGCGCGTACTACGCGACCCTAGCAGTCACGCCGGGCATGGCAGACGACAGCGTGATTGCCGAAGGTGACAACAAGGACCGCAAGTATTACGAGGTCGGTGAAGCGCTGTACCGCGGTGGCAACGCCGAGCGCGGCATCCCGGCATGTAACGCCTGCCATGGGCCGGTCGGCAGCGGTAATCCGGGGCCAGCGTATCCGCACCTCGCGGGCCAACACGCTGGCTACACCAGCGCCCAGCTGCAGGCCTACCGCAACGGCACGATTTACGGCAAGGGCAACAATGCCAATGCGGTGATGGCCGGCGTTGCCAAGTATTTGACGGATGAAGAAATAGGCTCCCTTGCCAGCTATATCGAAGGCCTGCATCTGGCAGACGGTTCGGGAACTGCCGGCGCGCCTTGAGGTCCTAGGCGCTCGGATCAGTTTCTCCTGAGGCTTTTCGAGGCCGCGGATGTGAGGTTTGCGGGCGCTTGATGAGTGCCCACTGAGTCCTCTGGTCCCGGCCGTCCGCCTTTGTCACCTCACTATTGCAATTTTTTGCGGCAGCTGCCGCCCGCCACTTGGAGTGTTCGACCATGCTGAATCGCTTAATGGCCCTCGTTCTGCTTAGTGCCGCTACTGCCTGCAGTGCACAAGCGCCTTCCGCCGAGCCCTATGCGGCGGGCACTGACTACTTTCTGATCGAACCGGCGCAGCCCACTGCTACCGGCGACAAGATTGAAGTGCTGGAAGTGTTCGGCTACAGCTGCGGTCACTGCGCGAGCTTTCAGCCGCTGATAGCGAACTGGAAGAAAGAGCTTGCCGCTGACGTTGCGTTTTCCTACATGCCGGCCATGTTTGGCGGTATTTGGGAGAACTTCGCCCGCGCCTTCTACACCGCCGAAACCATGGGCATTCTCGACAAGACCCACGAAGACATGTTCAAAGCCGTGCATATCGACAAGTCCATCCAGACCGCCGAAGCCATCCCCGCCTTCTACGCCAAGTACGGCGTCAACGAGCAGGAGTTCGCCGCGACCATGAGCAGCTTTGCGGTCAACGCTAAGGTCGGCCGATCGGCGCAGCAGGTGCCGCGCTACGGCGTGAGCGGTACCCCGACGATGGTGGTGGCTGGCAAGTACCGCATTGAGGCGACAGGCCCGAACAGCCATGAGCGGATGCTGGAAGTGGTCAACTTTTTGATCGAAAAAGAGCGCGCCAGCGCCAAGATGTAAGTCCGCGCGCCGCCGTCTGCGCCTTCGGCAGCAGACGGCGGTAAGCTTTGACTGGTGAAAAACACGCCTACGAGCACCACGCTGAAGGTACTCAGCGCCAATATCCAAGCCGGCGCTACTACGCGCCGCTATCGCGACTACGTGAGCCGTCCTTGGACGCACGTGCTGCCGCATCCAGAGAAACGCAGCAACCTCAACGCGATCGCCGTCGCGGCAAGTGAGTTCGACCTCGTAGGCCTACAGGAAACTGATCCCGGCTCGCTGCGATCAGGGTTTCTCAATCAAACCCACTATCTGGCCGAGGCTGCCGGTTTTGACTACTGGAGCCATCAGGCCAACCGTCGCGTGGGCGGCATTATGTCCAGCGCCAACGGACTGCTTAGCCGCCGTCAGCCCGATGAGGTACGCGACTATGCGCTGCCCGGAAGAGTAGCCGGCCGCGGCGTGCTGTGGGCGCGCTATGGCAGTGGAGCGCAGTCGCTAGCGGTGCTGATTACGCATCTGTCCCTCGGCGCAAAATCGCGGATAGCTCAGCTGGGATTTATCGCCGAACTGCTGCAAGACGCGCCGCACGCCGTGTTGATGGGCGACTTCAACTGCGAACCCGATACGCAAGAAATGCGCCTGCTGCACGATCGCTGTGGCCTCGATCCTGCCGAGCAGCGCCTCGCCAGCTTCCCCAGCTGGCAGCCGCTGCGCGCCATCGACCACATCCTGACCACGCCGCATATCAAGGTGGTCCGCCAGTGGGCACTGCCAACGATGCTTTCGGATCACTTGCCGATTGCGGCCGAGCTGGTGTTGCCCGCTGGGCTGCTGGCAGCCGACGAAGATCACCCAGCCCCTAGCGAGGCGGAGCAACCGCAACCCGTGCGATGAGCATCGCATCGTGCCCGGGTAAGCCCGCCGCCTCCTTTCGACCGCTCTCCGCTGCTCATTTCGCGTCGGCCTTAAGCCGAGACTGATCCTAAAACGATCAACCTATCTGCCACCCGGTCGGGCAGCTCGCCGACCATTTAACGAGTTGAGTCACGTCGAAATCAGCGAAGCAAACCGCGACGGTAGGCAATCGCACTGTGCTTCGGCGGACTACCTGCGAAAGTGACTTCCGCCGCGCGGTTTGAGCCGAACAAGATAGCCGTCGCGGAAGATGATCGTGAGCGGCGTCGGTCCGCCCATGTCGCGCGGGACGCAAGCGACCGATGCATCTAGCCCTCTGATCGGGCAGACTCAGGTCGCCGCAGCGGGCGGCGCTGGAATTCGCCCAATGGATGCAGATGCGCGCAACTGGCGATGGTCGTTCGGAGAGGCGGTCCTTGATGAGGCCGCGCTCGAACTCAGCCTGGCTGGCCAGCCGGTGGCGATTGAGCCCAAAGCCCTCGAGCTGCTGCGCGTGCTGGTGCGGCGTCCAGGCGAGGTCGTTACTAAGGACGAATTGTTAGACGCAGTCTGGCCAGGGCGAGTAGTGACCGAGGGCGTGCTGGGCAAGGCCGTGGCAAAGCTTCGAAGCGCGCTGCGCGATGAAGACGGGCAGCTGGTCCGCACGGCTTACGGCTATGGCTATCGTCTTGTTGCCGAGGTAAGCGCCGAGCTGATTGAACGGGCTCAAGCACCCAGTGCTCTCGCCCTTGACATAGACCAAGTGGTGCCGGGTCGCCACAACTGGCGTCTGCGCCAGCGCTTGGGCGACGGTGGTCATGGTGAGGTTTGGCTTGGCGAGCACGCCAAGACGCATGAGCAACGCGTATTCAAATTTGCTCGCGATGGCAACGGCCTAACGGCGCTAAAGCGCGAAGTTACGCTGTCGCGCCTGTTCCGCGAGTCGCTGGGAGAGCGTGACGATCTCGCGCGCGTGCTCGATTGGAATTTCGAAGTTCTGCCGTTCTATCTTGAGTCGAGCTATCTGCCGGCGGGGAGTTTGCTTGATTGGTGTGAGGGTCTTGGCGGTGCTGCGACGCTGCCGCTGAATCTGCGCATAGCGCTGGTGGCGCAGCTCGCCGACACGCTGGCGGCCGCGCATAGCCTGGGCGTGCTGCACAAGGATCTAAAGCCGGGCAATGTGTTGATACGCCAAGCGGACGACGGGTCAGTGCATCCCTGCCTGACCGACTTTGGCAGCTCTCGGATGATTGATGCGAGCAAGCTCGCGGCCCTGGGCATCACGCGCATGGGCTTTACCCGCACGATTGATTTAGCCAACGACGAATCGACTTCAGGTACGCCGCTTTACTTGGCGCCTGAGTTGCTCGAGGGCCATGCGCCCACCATCCGCAGTGATCTGTATGCACTCGGCGTGATGCTGTGGCAGCTGGTAGTAGGCGATTTGCGAAGGCCGCTCGCACCGGGCTGGGAGCGCGAAGTGGCCGATCCTATCTTGGCTGAAGATATCGCGGCCTGCGTCGATGGCGAGCCAGCGCGTCGCCTGGACAGCGCTGCAACCCTAGCGCTGCGCCTGCGTGCGCTTGCGGAGCGTAGGCGCGAGCGCGCGCAATTGCTGGCCCGCGACGCCATGGCCGCCGATCTGTCTCAGCGCCTCGCCAGCTCGCGCATACGCCGCCGCTGGCTGCTGGCGCTGAGCGCGGTGCTCGGACTCGGGCTTGCAATCAGCGGCGCGATGTACGTACGCCTCCTGCAATCGCAGGAACAATCGTTGGCCTCTGCGGCGCGCGCCGAGCGCGAGGCCGCGCATGCGCGCGCGGTAAATGAGTTTCTTGTCGAAGATCTGCTGGCCGCCGTCAATCCGTTCGATCAAGGCGAGGGCGACCCGAGTATTCGCGACGTACTAGCCCGCGCCGCGAGCGCCATAGACGGCCGATTCCCGGGTCGCCCAGAAACCGAAGCCGCTGTACGCCTAATGCTCGCCCGCTCGTTTAGCGAACTGTCCGCGCTTGAGCCGGCACGAGTGCAGTTGGACGCCGCCGAGGCGCTGCTGCAACCTCTACCCGCTGCCGAATTGAAGCTTCGCATGTTGATTACGCGCGCTGGCCTGCTCGAGCTAGAGGGACGCTTCGCGGAGGCGCTAGAGCTGCTGCAGAAAAGCCCACCTCCACCCGAGTGGCAAAACAACGAGGCGGATGAGGGGCTGGCCGACAGCACGCTCCACTATCACCTGACGCTGGCGCTTATGCAGCTGCGCACCGGTGACGCAACCGCCGCGCTGCAAGAATTCGACACTTACGTGCCGAAACTGCGCGCGCAACGCGGCCCGGTCGACAGCAGCGTGCTCACCGCTGAATCCAACCGCGGCGAGGCCCAGCTGGTGCTAGGCGATGTGGAGGCAGCGTATGCGACGCTCACGAACAACGCTGAGGTCGCACGGCGGCACTACGGCGAGGACGACCTACGCAGCGCGCTCTACGCTCGCATGCCGGCGGGCGTCGCCTATCGGCTGGGCAAGCTCGACGAGGCCGAAGCAGGTCTGGCATACGCGCAGCGCGTTCTCGCAACCGAGCTGGGCGCGAAACACCCGCATGCACTGAACGCACGCGGTGATCTCGCCCTCGTGCTGCGCGAGCGCGGCCGCCTCGACG
>JBBSIY010000055.1:0-12884 GCA_038257785.1 Lysobacterales bacterium | reverse complement strand
TGGGTGCGTTGCTAGTGGTCGCGGGCTCGGCGCTGACGAGTTTGCTGGGGAGGCGGCGGGCTGTGTCTGCACCGCGCTAAGCTAGCGTTGTGGCGGGTAATGCCGGCCGCGGAGGGGAGCTGAGATGGGACGCGGATGGTCAATTATCATCGGAATCGGCTGTTTGCTTGGTTCGGTGTACACCGCTAAGCAGTCGTTGGAATTCCGTCGTCATGGCGAGGTAGTCGTCGGCACCGTGCTGTCGGTCGATAGCCAACTGACTAGCGATGAAGACGGCTTTGATTACTCCGAGCGCACGCTGGTCCAGTACATCCCGAAAGGCAGTTCGGAGCCGTTGACGATGCGCACCCTGTGGGCATCGGCTTGGCTGTCGTCTAACAAACCGGGTAACAGCGTGCGCGTGCGGTATTTGCCAAGCGCGCCGCACGAGGCCCGTGAGGACAGCCTGCTGCTGGACTGGGGCGCGCCGCTAGCGCTGGCCTTTCTGGGCGTCGGCGGATTGACCGGCACCTTACGCTCCAGTCAGCCAGACACGGTGTGGTGGCGACGCAGCGGCGACTAGGTCGATCATCTTTACGCCAGCATCCGGGTAACTACGTCGCGCAAGTCCGCCGATGGGGCAGCGGCCAGCAGATCACGCAGGCCTGCACCGATCAGATGGCGGCGGTGCTCGTCTAGGCGCTGCCACGGCTCCAGCGCGGTGAGCAGTCGGGCGGAGATCTGCGGGTTCAGCGCATCGACCGCTTTGATTTGCGCGAACAGCAGCGCGTAGCCAGCGCCATCGCTGCGGTGGCAGGCGACCGCATTGTTGCGAGCGAAGCTGCCGACGATGGCGCGTACGCGATTGGGATTGGCGGGCTGCCAGAGCGTGCCGTCGTGTAGGAGCGTCAGCACCGTCTCAAGCGTTTCAGGCTGCGGGCGGGCGACCACGATCGCCAGCCATTTGTCGGTGACTAGCGGGTCAGCTGCCCACTTCACGCGGAAGCTGTCCAGCGCGCTATCGGCAGTCGGCGCGTCGAAATGAACGAGGCAGGTGAGTGCGGCAAGACGGTCGGTCATGCACTGCGCGCTTTCGAAATGCGCGGTGGCGAGCGCGGCGTGTGGATCGAGCCGGGTCAGCCGCTGCAGGCAGACGCTGGTTAGCCGTCGCCCGGCAAACGCCGCGCCGTCAAACTGAATTCCCGCATGCGCCGAGCGCAAGCGCTGATACGCAGCGTCATAGGCATCCGCGTGACATTCGGCGAGCTCATCGAGCAGGTCTTCGCGCTGCCGAATGAGCATGTCGAGATCAATCGCGCTGCATTGATCCGCCAGTGTCCAAAGATCCGGCAGGGTGTGGCATTCGGCGACCAATGCTGGGTCCTGCTTTGGGTCGTGAAGCAGGCGGCCCAGCGCGTCGATCAGCACGCTGCGGGCAGCGGCCGGGTCAGGTCCGCGCTGCAGCAGCGCCTCGAACGCAAGCCGCTGGATTGCTTCCCAGCGGGTTAATGCATCGGCTTCGACATCAACGATGCGACCCAGCGCCTCGGCGCTGTACTCAAGCTCAAGACGCACCGGTGCCGATAGACCTTGCAGGAATACCGCCAGCGGTCGTTCGCTCAAGCCGTCGATGTGCAGCGCGTGCGATGGCTCGGTCAGCTCGATCAGGCCGCGCGTGGTCACAGCATCGCCCTTGAGCGCGCGCTCAATGCGCCGGCCTTTGCCGTCGTATAGCGCATACGCCAGCGGGATGTGCAGCGGCGGTTTACTGCTTTGGCCGGGCGTATCGGGGGTGTGCTGATCGATGCGCAGATGCAGCTGACCGGCGTCGCTACTCCAGCATTCGCGGATGCGCAGCACGGGCGTGCCGGCCTGCGCGTACCAGCGGGCGAACTGGCTGAGCTCACGACCGCTGGCTTCGGTCATTGCGGCGAGAAAATCTTCCACGGTGGCGGCTTGGCCGTCGTGGCGTTCGAAGTAAACATCGCAGCCGCGGCGGAAGTCCGCTTCGCCCAACAGGGTGTGCAGCATGCGGACGACTTCGGCGCCCTTTTCGTACACCGTTGCGGTATAAAAATTGCTGATCTCGGCGTACTCACTTGGGCGCACCGCATGCGCGAGCGGGCCCGCGTCTTCTTGAAACTGCCGACCTTTTAGCTGGCGCACGTCATCGATACGCTTGGTCGCCCGCGAGTGCAGATCGGAAGTGAACTCCTGATCGCGAAACACGGTGAAGCCTTCCTTCAATGACAGCTGGAACCAGTCGCGCAAGGTGACGCGATTGCCGCTCCAGTTGTGGAAGTGCTCGTGACCAATCACCGATTCAATGGCTTCGAAATCAGCATCCGTCGCGCTGTTTTCATCGGCTAGGACGTAGCGCGCGTTGAAGATATTGAGACCCTTGTTCTCCATCGCGCCCATGGTGAAATGCTGCACGGCAACGATGTTGAACACGTCCAAATCATAGGCGCGACCAAAGCGCTGCTCGTCCCAGCGCAGCGCCCGCAGCGTGCACTCCAGCGCGTGTCGGCAGCGCTCAACGTCGCCGGGTTCGGTCCATACGCGGACGTCAACATGGCGGCCTTCCGATGTGACGAAAGGCGCTTCGACGCAGGCAATGTCGCCTGCCACCAGCGCGAACAAATAGCTCGGCTTGGGATGTGGATCGATCCAGCGAGAAAAATGACGCCCGTCGCCTAAATCACCGCTACCTGCGGGATTGCCATTGGACAGCAGCACCGGATAGCGCGCTTTGTCCGCACGTAGCTCGACCGAGTACGTCGCGAGCACGTCGGGACGATCCAGAAACCACGTAATGCGTCGAAATCCCTGCGCCTCGCACTGCGTCAGCAGCATCGGGCCGCTGGCATAGAGGCCTTCCAGTCGCGTGTTTTGGTCGGGGCGGATCCGTACCCGCGTGCGCAGAACGCAGTCGCGCTCAAGGCCGTCGATATGCAGGCCCTGCTCATTTACCTTATAGCGATCAGCGGCCAGCGGCAGATCGTCGATCATGATGCTGATGAGCTCCAGCTCTCGACCGTCCAGATACAGGCTTTGCAGCCGCTGCGTCGGGTCCGGCTGCAGCGACAGGCGCGCCTCAACGATGGTCGCTGCGGCGTCCAGTTCGAAGACCAGCGCGACTTCGCTGATTCGCCACGCGGGCGGTCGATAGTCCTCGAGGCGGGTCACGTCAGCGGGCGCGGTGGTCATGATGGGCAGGCGTTGGCTCGATGAAAGCGGCCAGCAGCCTAGCATGCAGGTGCGAGAGGCCCAGATCGAAGCTCTTGTCAGTTCCTTCAACAGGCCGCACGTAGCCTAATCACCAAATCATTCTTGGAATTTCGCATGGATTCTCTGTTCAAACCGCTGCAGGCAGGCGCGCTCACGTTGCCCAACCGTATCCTCATGGCCCCGCTGACGCGGAGTCGCGCCGAGGGCGACCATATCCCCACGCCGCTGATGGCGGAGTACTACGCGCAGCGCGCAAGCGCCGGGTTGATTGTGGCTGAAGCAACGATGGCGATGCCCGGCTGTTCTGCGTTTTGGCACGAGCCGGGCATTCATTCGGATGAGCAGGTCGCCGGCTGGCGCACGGTGACGGATGCGGTTCATGCTGCCGGCGGCCGCATCGTGCTGCAGATTTGGCACGGTGGCCGCGCCTGTCATCCGGCGCTCAACGATGGCCGGGTGCCGGTTGCGCCCAGCGCAGTGGCGATCACCGGTGATGAAGTTCATACGCCGGAGGGCAAGCTGCCCTACACCACGCCACGCGCCCTGCTCGACGACGAGCTTCCGCTGATCGTGGAAGGGTTCGTGCATGCGGCCGAGAACGCGAAGAAGGCCGGCTTCGACGGCGTCGAAGTGCACGGCGCCAACGGCTATTTGCTAGACCAGTTTCTGCGCGACGGCTTCAATCAGCGCAGCGGCCGCTACGGCGGCTCGGTCGAGAATCGCGCTCGCCTGATGCTGGAAGTCATCGACGCGGTGTGCGGCGTATGGGGCAGTGATCGGGTAGGCCTAAGGCTGTCGCCGCTAAACAGCTACAACAGCATGATCGACAGCGATCCAGTTGGGCTAGTGACGTGGCTAGCGCAGCGCCTCAACGAATTCGATCTGGCTTATCTGCACCTGATGCGCGCCGATTTCTTCGGCAAGCAAAAGGCCGACGTGGTGACCCCGGTGCGTGGTGTGTATCGCGGCGTGCTGATCGGCAACATGGGCTATGACGCGGCCGAGGCTGATGCCGCTATTACCGCCGGCAAGCTGGATGCCGTGGCCTTCGGCACTAAGTTTCTCGCCAATCCCGATTTGCCCCGCCGCTTTCTCGAGAGCGCAGCGCTCAACGCGCCGGATTCGGCGACGTTCTACACCGCGGGCGCCAAGGGCTATACCGACTACCCGACGCTAGACGCCGCGTAGAGGCTGCCGATAGCGACCTGCGGCCGAGCTGCCGCAGGTCCTGACATCCAAACGCGTCGGGCGTGAAGGGCACCGCCGCAGTTTTTCCGTCTTCAGAACATAGGGTCCTCGCGCGGCCGTCGGCTGCGCTCGCTCGATCCTTGGCTGTTGCGAAGAAAACTGTTGCGGAGAAAAGCGATGAACCGATTGTTCACCCGAGCGCGCTGCTGGGCAGCGCTGAGCCTCCTTGAAACGGACGGCGGCATGACAACCGTTGATTTGCGACCGGACGGATTTTCGTCGTTGGTCTCGAATCTCTTTTTGTCGCCGTTCAACCCCAAGGACTAAAGCCCTCATGAAAAGTAAAGCCCTCTACTTCGCTATCGCCCTCGCGTTTTCAGCGAACCTCGTGAGCGCCGCGCCGTGGACCTACCGCGGCAGCTTGAATGATGGTGGCGAGCCGGCCAACGGCAGCTACGACATTCGCGTCAGCCTGCTGAGTGAAGGCGTGGACGCCTCGGTCACCAGTCCCATCACGCTGCACGGCGTGGCGGTGAAGTACGGGCAGTTCGCGGTCGATGTCGACTTCGGTATTGATCTGGCCAACGCCCCAATCCTGCGGTTGAAAACCGAGGTGCAGCAGGGCGGCTCTGGCTTTGTCGCACTGGGCGAGCCCACCCGGTTTGATGCCAAGGCGGCGCTCGGCGCGGTGTGTTGGGATACCAGCGGCAACGCCGGCACCAACCCTGCCACTAACTTTATCGGCACCACTGACGCCCAGCCGCTAGTGCTGCGCACGCGCAACGCGCAGAGCTTACGCATTGAGCCCAGTGCCTTGCTGTTCAACGGCGCGCCGAACACTGCCAATGTCATTGCAGGCAGCAGCGCCAACAGCGTGACCACCGGCGTACGGGGGGCAACCATTGCTGGCGGCGGTTTGCCGAATGGCGATAGCGATCCGACTTTCCTCGGTGAGGGGCCCAATCGTGTAACCGATGCCTTCGGCACAGTCGGTGGCGGTATGAATAATCAGGCCGGCGACGGCGATGCGGACACTATTTCTAGCCACCACGCGACCGTTAGCGGCGGTCTTCGCAATACTGCCTCAGCGAGGCTAAGTGTCGTTGGTGGCGGCTCAACCAATCTGGCGAGCGCCATAACCAGCACCGTCAGCGGTGGAGCGTTTAACGAAGCCCGCGAAACGTCCAGCACGGTAAGCGGCGGCTCTACCAACGTGGCAAGCGCGCCAACCAGCACCGTCGGCGGTGGAACGCTTAACGAAGCTAGCGGAACTTCCAGCACGGTGAGCGGCGGCTCTACCAATGTGGCGAGTGCACCAACCAGCACGGTCGGCGGTGGAACGCTTAACGAAGCTAGCGGAACTTCCAGCACGGTGAGCGGCGGCTCTACCAATGTGGCGAGTGCACCAACCAGCACGGTCGGCGGTGGAATGCTTAACGAAGCTAGCGGAACCTCCAGCGCGGTCAGCGGAGGCCAGACCAATTGTGCTGGTGGCAACTTCAGTTGGGCTGGCGGTTTTCGCGCCAAGATTCGCCCAGGCACTGATCCCGGCGACGGCACCTGCGTGGCGAATTCTGGTGACTTCAATGGGGATGAAGGCACCTTTGTCTGGGCAGATAGCTCAGATAGCGACTTTATCTCCACCGGTCCGGATCAATTTTTAGTGCGTGCAGCGGGTGGCTTTGGCCTCAACAACACTGAAATTCCGCCAGGCGTCGAGATGTCACTGCGCAGCCGCGCCAATTCGGGCAGTGGCAATGTGGATATCTACCTGCGCCCCAGAACCCATGAGCGCGGCATCAACATGGCGATGCTGCCGTCAACCACCACCGACGCGCAGTTTCGGATTTCCCAGTCCGACGGCGTCACGTTCACTGACCGCCTGTTCCTGCGCAGCAACGGCGATTTCGAAGTGACCGCCCAGGCTTTCAAGCCGGGTGGCGGCTCTTGGGCGGTTTCCTCCGATGCTCGCCTGAAGACCGATGTGATTCCGCTTTCTGGCGCGCTAGATCGGCTGCTGCAGCTCAACTCGGTCGAGTACACCTACCGCAATACCGATGCGGCCAAGCGCCCCGCTGGACGCCATATCGGTTTCATTGCGCAAGAGGTGGCCGAAGTATTCCCTGCCTGGGTCAGCACCGACGATGAGGGTTTCCTCGCCGTTGCGCCGCAGGGTTTCGAGGCGCTGACCGTCGAAGGCCTGCGAGAGCTGCAGGCTGAGAACGCCACCCTCAGAGCGTCTCTGGCTGCGCTGGAAGCGCGTCTTGGCGCGCTTGAGAGCGGCCGCTGAGATGCGCGCGCTGATCGCAGCGCTCAGCCTGATCAGCTGCACAGCAGTCTGTGTGGAGCAGCCTGACCCGGCTGCGGCACGCTTTTCAGGCAACGCATCTTTACGTGCGCCCATTGCAGAAAGTCTGGATCAACGATTTGTCATCAACGCGAAGCTGCAGGCCAATCGCATTCAAGGCAGCGGTCGCTTCGCGCTGGACTCGCGCCTGATTCCAAAGGTAACCGACGGAGCCGCCACGTGCGGCCCAAGAGGTGGCGAGATATTCCGCAACGGGTTCGAGGCGTCCTAGTCGGCCTATCGAAACGTCTGTGTTGGCGCGTTTTGGTCGGGCATGAAGGGTGCGGCAGCAGTTTTTCCGTCTTCAGAACAGAGGGTCCTAGCGCAGCCGCCGGCTGCGCTCGCTCGATCCTTGGCTGTTGCGAAAAACTGTTGCGGAGAAAAGCGATGAACCGATTCGTTACCCGAGCGCGCTGCATGGCAGTGCTGGGCCTCCTTGGACTCTACGGCGAATCGGCAACCGCTGGCGTCAACGATTCGGTGTTCCGCAACGGTTTCGAAGGCGACGATTTTCCCGTCGGCGCACAGATCAGCGGGCGGGTGATCTCTGACCCCAACGCTGACGGCAACGTGTCGGATGGTCTGCCGCTGGCCGGCGTCGCCGTCTACCTCGACGGCAACTACAACGGCACGAAGGATGACGACGAGCCGACCCAGTTCAGCGACGCCAGCGGCAACTACCGTTTCACCGGGCTAACGCTTGGCCTCAAGCACGTACGGCAGGACTTGCAGGTTCCGAACGTGCAGACGGTGCCGACAATGGGCGTTCTGCCGGCGGTCGATCGCCTTCCTGACGAGGTGTTTGAGTACCTCCACGCGGCTGATGGTGTCGGCGATTTCGATGTTCCCTATGGCAAGAATGCCGGGCCGTTCCCGCCCAATTGGAGCGCGTTCTTGGCCTCGCCAGCTGCCGAGCCGGTGCCGGTCGACCTAGTGCTGAAGCCGCGCGGCGTGCGCACCCGTGGCAACGGAACTGCCGCCACTCAGGGCTCTGAAGCGCTGACGCTGCCGATGGGCGCCAGCCTTACAGTGCGCTTTGATGAGGCGATCATCGACGGCGCGGGCACCGACCTGTTTCTCTACGCCTACCCCGGCGGCTCGGAAGCCGCACGCCTCTCCGTGGGCAGCAGCGCCGATACGCTGATCGACATCGGCGAAGTGATTTTTTCCGGGTCTGAAATGCCGATCGATCTTGGCGCTTTTGGCATCGTCGGCCCGGTCCGATTTGTTCGACTGCTGGCGCTCGACAACGGCGGAGCGTGGAAGGGATTTGAGATCACCGCCTTTGAGGCGATCAATCTCGCAGTCGTCGATCCCGGCGCGCACATCGTCGAGGTCACTGCCATTGATCAAGTATTTGATGATCGTGACTTTGGCCGCGCCTACGTCGATCTGGAGCCGGTGCTGACCGTCGGCATCACCGATCTGGTGCCGGCAACGCCCGGCCTGCTGGTCGGCGAGGCCGTGCAGATTCAGATCAACGCATTTGACGATCTTGGCATCAGCTCGCTGCAGCTGACTGCCAACGGTCAGACGCTGACGCTCGACCCCTTAAATGCAGCCACCATCACGCCCAGCGTCGCCGGTGAACTGCTGCTGGAAGCCTTCGCGACTGACAGCGCCGGCCAGACTACACAGCGTGATGCCAGCTACTACATCCTCAATGCAGACGGCAGCGATCCGTTCAATCCCAATAGCACCGGCCAGTCGCAGACCAACGGACCGAATGCGCCAAAGATCAAACTGCTTTCGCCAGCGGCCGGCGACAGCTTTGTCGACGACGTGCCGGTGGTGGCAACGATCACCGGCAACCCTATGTCGTGGCAGCTGGATTTCGCCCTGGTCGATCAGGTGGATCCTTACAATCTGCCGGCCGCCGATGCCGATTACCAGACGCTCGCCAGCGGCAGCGGCAGCGTATTTTCGGCACCGATTGCAACGCTGCCGCTCGCTAGTCAGCCCGATGCGATTTATTTCATTCGCATCAGCGCGCAGAGCGCCGGCGGCAGCACGGCGTATTTCGGTCAGGTGGTCGCGCGCAACATCGCGCCTGAACTGCTGCGGCCGCAGGTGATCATCGAGTCGCCGACGCAGGAAAGCGAAGTCAGCTTGGCCGTCGAGGTGCGCGGCAGCATCAGCTCGACGCGCACGGTGCGCGAGTGGTTTGTTGACCTTGCGCCGCGCGATCAGGTTGACCTGCAAAACCTCGGCTCCAACGCGCCGGACGGGCGGCGAATTGCCGCAGGCAGCGGCCTGCTGCCGACCGACTCGCTGTTCGCCGTCCTTGACGCCACCGTACTCAATAACGGCAGCTACGTGCTGCGCATCGTCGCCCGCAACGACATCGGTTTGGGCTGGGTAGAGCCGCTGCCGATTGAGGTGACGGGTGAGGCCAAGCTCGGCCGCAATCGGATTGAGATCGACGATATCGCGATCGACCTAGTCGGCTTTCCGCTCAAGGTCACACGTATTTACGATTCGCTGCGCGCCGATCAGATTGGCGACTTCGGCTACGGCTGGTCGCTGTCGCTGCAGGACACCGACATCGCCGAGACGGTGCCGACGACCGGCTTCTTCGGCGTGTTTGGCGCAACGCCGTTCCGCGTCGGTGCGCGGGTCTATGTCACCGCGCCCGACGGCCGCCGGCTTGGCTTCACGTTTGCGCCGGTACCCGCACAAGGCACCGCATTTGGCATTCCGTATCGGCCGGTGTTTGACGCCGACCCGGGGAACTACTACCGATTGGAAGTGCCGGAAACCAACCGCCCGATCCTTGGGCTGAACAGCGACGGCAGCGTCAATCTGTTCGGCAGCCAGTTTCCCTATAACCCGCACACCTACGTGCTGATTGCCCCCAACGGCCATCGCTATACCTCCCACGAAACCAAGGGCCTGTTGCGCGCCGAGGACAACAATGGCGTCAGGCTGGACTTCGGCAACAGCGGCATTTCGCACTCATCGGGGCAACGGCTGCAGTTCATCCGTGATGGCCAGGGTCGCATCACCCTGATCCGCGATCCTGAAGGCAACGAGTGGACCTACACCTATGACGCCAACGGTGACCTCGCGGCCACAACCGACCCCGACATGAACACCGTGGTCTACAGCTACTCCAGCAGTGCCGCTCACTATCTCGAAGGCATCATCGATCCGCAGGGGCGGATGCCGCGGCGCTTCGAGTACGACCCGGTCGATGGTCGACTGGTCGCCACGATCAACGAAAACGGCGATCGCGCCGAGGCGATCTTCGATCCACTCGGGTTCGTCGGCAGCGCCACCGATGAGCGCGGGTTCGAGACCTTGTTCGAGTACGATCGCCGAGGCAACGTCACTCGCGAGGTCGATGCCAAAGGCGGCGTCAAACGCTACACCTACGACGATCCGGCCAACCCCGATAGCGAGACCAGTCTGATCGACGCCGAGGGCGGCAGCTGGACCTACGTCCACGACGCCATGGGTCGAATCACGCGGCTGTCCACGCCGCTGACCTCCGGCGGCAACCAGCGCTACGACGTGGGCTATGACGCGCTGGGCAACGTCACCAGCTATCAAGACCTCAACAATCGTACCGACGCCTTCACTTTCGACACTGACGGCAACCGGCTGTCGGAATCACCAGCCGATGGCATCGACGTGACCTTCAACTACGGTGCCGGGGGCCAACTGCTTGAGCGCGGGATCGGCAGCAACTATGTGCTCGCGCACGAGTACAACGCGAACGGACTGCCGTCGCGGCAAAGCGACACGCTGGGCTATCAGCTGGAGCTCGATTACCTGCGCAACGGCCTGCTGAGCGAGAGCCGCGACAACAACGGTCCACTGGCAGTAACCCACACCCGCGGCGGATTGTTGCGCAGTCAGACCGACTCCACCGGCGCGATTGCCGAGCTGGTTGAGAATGCCGATGCCTCGCTGACCCGCACCAATCGCATTGGCAATGCCACACGCGTCTACCTCGACACCGAAGAGCGGCCGACGCGTATTGACCTGCCGGAGGGCGGCTCGGTGCTCACCACCTTCGATGCGGCCGGCAACCCGGCCAGCGTGACCGATGCGCTGGGCAATCAGACCCAGTTTGTGCACGGCGCGACCAACCTGCCCGAGCAAATCATCGACGCGGTAGGCGCGATGGATCAGTTCACCCGCGATGGCAACGGCAACGTCACCGAGATCATCGACCGCAACGGCAAGCGCCGGACCTTCACCTGGGATGCCAATCAGCGGGTGACCTTCGAGCGCTGGTTTGATGACGGCGGCGCGCTGCTGCGCGAGACCGAGTTCATCTACACCGCCACGCGCGGGCTGTCGCAGGTCGATGACCGCATTGGTGGAGTGCTGCATCGAATCACCTACAGCGGCACGCTGCCGCGGATCAGTCGGGTGACCTACGAAATGCCGGGGCAGACGCCGTGGCTGCTGCAATATTTCTGGGGCCCAGCGTATGCGGCGCCGATCAGCCTGCGCCTCGGGCCTGCCGTCAACAATGTGCTTGCCCGCATTGATGCCGAGCCTTACGCCGGCCTGAGCGCGCGGCTGGAGTGGCAGCACCCCGACTCGACGCTCAACAATCAGATTCAGCTGAACCGCAATCCCGACAAGACGGTGTCCCGTATTCGCCGATTCACCGGAGCCGATGGCGGCAATGCCGTCGTCGATACCCTCATCGAGTACGACGCTCAGGGGCAGCCCATTGCGCTGCGCCATCAAACCGAAGGCGGCATGCTGCTGCATCCAAACGCCGCGATCAGCTACACCCGCGATGCCGAGGCGCAGCTGCTGTCGGAGACCTATGCCGGTGACAGCATCAGCATCAGCTATGACCGTGACGGCCAACTGCTTGGGGCCGAACACAGCGCGCCCAGCTATGCCGATGAAACCTACACCTACGACGCCGCCGGCAATCGGCTGACCTCTCATCTGGCACCGACGATGGCCAGCGTGAACACCGGCAATCGGCTCGACATCAGCGGCAATCAGCAGTGGCTGCATGATGCCGCCGGCAACCTGATCGAGCGCCGTGATCTGACCAGTGGAAGAGTCACCGAGTTCGATTACGACCATCGCAACCGGATGGTGCGCGCCACCGGCTACCCGGCGGCGGGCGCGCCGTCGGACGTCCTGGTTGCCTTCGAGTACGACTATCTCGACCGTCTGCTGTACCGCGAGATCAACGGCGTGCGTACCTGGCTGATTCATGATCGCGACAACCTGTTTGCCGAATACGCCGACGCGGCCAGCGAGCTAAGTGCCTCCTACTTCTACGATCCAGATCAACTCGACGCTCACTACGGCGTGTGGCGTGCTGACGCGCTGGGCGAGCGCTGGCTGTTCACCGATACGCGCGGCTCGATACGCGGCATCAGCAACGCCTCGTTGGCGATGCAGAGCTATGTCGACTACGACAGCTACGGGCGGCTGCAGCCCGGATCGACGCCGGTGCTGGATGAGCCGCTGGGCTTCGCCGGACGCTACTGGTTAGCGCCCCTTGGGCTGTACGAGAACCGTCGCCGCTTTTATGCGCCCGAGCTCGGCCGCTTCACTCAAGAGGATCCGACCCGGTTTGGCGGGTTTGACTTCAATCTCTATCGCTACGCGAGGAACGATCCGCTGGGCTTCCGCGATCCCACGGGTGAGGTCGGCGCCTCGCAATACATCAAAACACTCAAGATTATTATCAAGTTCGCCAAGGATCGTGCTGACGAGGCCGAGGAGTTCGTAGAGGGCACCCTCAAGCGTCCCTGTCTGATTGCCTATGCTGCAGCCTACAACTTCGGCTATTTCGAGGCGGTAGCCGAGATCCTGCGCGATCCGACCAATGCCGTTCAGCCGCCCCGGCCGCAACCGCCGCTGCAGCTGGAGGGGCATGGCTGCTTTCTCGTGGAGTAGCGCGGACGCCTCAAGGCAAGATTTCTGCTTTCAAGAAAACGGCGGGTGGTGCTTTGGACCGTCACACCTCCAAGTAGGATTTGCGAGGACGGCTTCATCGGCCGTGACAATCCGGTTCTTGCTTTACCGCCTTTTTCGTCGCGTCAGGCGAGGTTTCGTCGGCCTAGGCGGCCGCCGAGTGACCTTTCTTTGAGTCGCCCAGTACTGTCCGGTTAATCGTCGAACAAAATCAATTGCTTGGCGAGGTCTATCG
>JBBSIY010000054.1:0-13053 GCA_038257785.1 Lysobacterales bacterium | reverse complement strand
TCTTCACCGGAAAGGGATTGGCGAACGTGATGTTGGTTGAAGCGGGGCTCAGACCGAACGCGTTGAACGGCGGGACGTAGGCACCCGGGGCCGCTTTCCAAAAGCCATTCAGCGGCCCGGTTGGGTTGGCGGCCGATGGCGGCACCAAGTAGTAGGGCAGCGAAAGGAATCCGACATACAAATCGGCGACCGGCGGCAGGCCAGCTGCAGCAGTCGTCAAGCCGGTTGGCACCAGCAAGTTGGCGCTTGGCTGTGTGACCAACTTCACCGCTTGCAGAACCGGCGTGATGCTCTGAGTGGTGGCGACCCAAGACGCGACGACACGGTCGCGCGGGATGCCCGCACCCGCAGCGGCGGTCAGCTGTGCATTAGTCAAACCACGCAACGGCTCAAGCGCACACGCCGTGGCGTTGGGCAGCAATGAGTTCTGGCTTACGCCACCAACGCAAAGAGGCGTGGTGCTCTTGGTCAGGAAGTAAGTCTGGTCTGGCGTGGCGTCGTTGCCGCGGCTGTCGCGAAGGCGATCGGTGATGATCGCCATGTAGGTGGTCAGCTGCTTGAGCGGTCGTGTCGGCAGGATTGCCACGCCTTGCGAGGCGACGCCGTTGGTGTCGGCCGCATCAATAGTCGTCACCGCTGTCACGAACTCAGTGGTCGGTGCCAGCTCGCGGATGATGCCGGTGACCGCGCCACCCGGGCCCGTCAGGCTCACTTCGAACATGCGCACCGATGTGCCGGCGATAACCGACGTCGCATCCGGCGTCGCACCGCCCTGGAACTGGAACGTCCAAGGCCCAACCGTGCCCCAACCGTCCAACGAGCTCACTGCTACCAGCGGATCACCGAAGTTGGTCGGGTTGGCGACCGGCGGATTGAGTGTGAGATCCGTCGTGCCAGAGAGCAGCAGATTGTTAGGCAGCGGAATCTTGCCAGCGGTTGGATCAAACCGAACCGTCAGGACACCGGTTACCGGGCTGCCATCGGCATTGGTTGCGGCAGGTGTCGCTGCCGCGCGAGGGCTATTGCTGGAGCTGCTGCACGCTGCGATTAGCAGCGATGAGAGCACTAGTGACAGGGTCAGTCGGGCCTGCATGGTCATTTCCTTAACGGGAAATCGGAGAAGTTCTAGGCGGCCATCATAGGTAGCCGATGCAATCGAATGCAACGTTAATTTAACGCGCTGCAACAATGATTTGCGTGTTGCATTGCAGCATTTTGGCGCGATCGATACGCCAGCGCATGGAATAGCTAAGCGACTATCCATTGGTCCATGGCTCAAAGTCCTGCGCCAAAGGGACGAAGCCGCGTGGCGATAAGCCAAGATGTTGCCAATCGCTGGTGTCGATGCGCTGATCTAGCCCGCTTCGAAGCAAGGTCGCCGCTACGGCGGCAGTCCTACCGCTACCCGCCGCGAGGCCTTGCAGACTGCGCAACGGCAGCGGCAAGGGCAGGCGCAGAGTCGGCTTTGCTGACAGCTGCAGCAGTCGATCAATCATGCGGTCAAACGGCAAACATTCCGCCCCGGCCAAACGCAGCGGCTCAGATGGGATCGTCGACGCAAATGCGCAGTGATGCAGTGCGGCAGCGATGTCATCGGCATGCACGGGGCAACGCAGACCAGCCGCCGCAGCAGGCCACGGTAAAAAGCGCCAGCGCTGCGCAAACCGCAGCAGTGGCGACAGGCTGTGATCAATGCCAGCGCCGTAGATCATGCCGGGCCGAACAATCACCAAGGCGACGCCGACGCGGTCCAGCGCGGCCTGCGCGCGCTGCTCGGCCTGCATAAGCCGGCGAGAGAGATCGCGCTCGGCGGGATTTACTGAATCGCGCTTCCAGTCGATGCTCATCGATGACAGCGCGACGATGCGCTTCACGCCCATAGGCAAGCCGCGCTCGCAGGCATCGGCCAATGCGTCCAGTGGCCCAGCGCTCAACAAGACAGCCGCGGCCGGCAGATCGCTAAGCGGCGTATGCGGCAAACCCCCGCGCCGCCACTCGATGCTCGACCAGCCTGCGGACCAGCGCGGCGGCGCGTCTCTTGAGAGCGCAACGACAGGTGTGTTTGCGGACTTGAGTCGGCGCAGCAGAAAGCGACCAACGGCGCCGCTGCCACCCAGCACGACGCAGGCGGCATGATCAGGTATTGACGGATTGATTGAGGCGATCGGCATACGCCGAGCATAGCGGCAAGGCTTGCTATCGCGATGGCGCTATCTCAGCCTTTGTCGAGTGACGATCGACAACGCATCATCGCCGCCGCTATGGAAACTGCTGATCGGGCCTGTTGCTGCGGCAGGCGCTTTGGCTATCGCTCACTGGCCGGGGTTACCGCGCGATACGGCGGTGACACTGGCGGTGACGGTCTAATGCGCGCTGTGGTGGACGCTTGAACCCATTCCGCATCCGGTCACCGCGCTGCTGATGGTGCCGGCGGTGCTTTCGGTGGGCTGCAGCTTCATGCTGCCGGCAGCCACTGCGCCGAACGCGATCGTGTTTGGCAGCAATTTGGTGCCAGCCCAGGCCACGCTGCGACACGATGCGGTGCTTAACGTGATTGGCATCATGGTGGTGACGGGCGTCTGCTGGCTCGTGCTTTGACGCAGTCATTGCGCACGCCTGCGGTAGACTCCCGACCCTTGACGCATTGCTGAGTCCGCCCTTCCTCCATGCTTGAACTGCTGGTCGCCTTACCGTTTTTGCTGGCCGCCGTGGTCGGGCTTATGGGGCCGCAACGCCGCCCGATGATTGCTTGGCTTTCGGCGCTTCCGCCCGCCGCTGGCTTGCTGATTCTGGCGCTGCTGACGCCGTCGGTCATGAATGGTGTGGTGCCTGCCGTGCATCACGACTGGATTCCACACATCGGACTAGCCTTCAGCATTCGGCTTGATGGGCTCGCGTGGATGTTTGCGGGACTTGTGCTGGGCATTGGCCTGCTGATTGTCATTTACGCCCGCTACTACCTCAGCGAAGGCGACAGCGCACCGCGGTTCTTCTCCTACCTGCTGCTGTTTATGGGCGCCATGCTCGGCATGGTGGTGGCCGGCAATCTGCTGCTGCTGGCGGTGTTCTGGGAGCTCACCAGCATCAGCTCGTTTTTGCTGATCGGCTACTGGTTTCATCGCGCCGATGCGCGTGAAGGCGCGCAGATGGCGCTTGCCATCACCGGCATGGGCGGTCTCGCGCTGCTCGGCGGTGTTGTATTGATCGGCCAAATCGTCGGCAGCTACGAGCTCGATGTAGTGCTCGCGTCTGGCGACCTGATTCGCGCGCACGCCCTGTATCCGTATGCCTGCGTGCTGGTTCTACTCGCGGTGTTCACCAAGAGCGCGCAATTTCCCTTTCACTTCTGGCTGCCGCACGCGATGGCTGCGCCGACGCCGGTGTCGGCTTATCTGCACTCGGCAACGATGGTGAAGGCCGGCGTCTTTCTATTGGCGCGGATGCATCCGGCGCTGGCTGATACCGACCTGTGGTTTTATCTGGTCTCGGGCATCGGCGCGACGACCATGCTGGTCGGCGCCTGGAAGGCAATTTTCCAGCATGACCTGAAAGGCCTACTCGCCTATTCGACCATTTCGCATCTGGGCTTGATCACCCTGCTGTTCGGTCTGTCGACACCGCTAGCGGTGGTCGCTGGGCTGTTTCATATTCTCAACCACGCGACGTTCAAAGCGTCGCTGTTCATGGCCGCTGGCATCATCGATCACGAGTGCAAGACGCGCGACATCCGCAAGCTGCATCGGCTTACAAAATTTCTACCGATGACCAGCGCGCTGGCCATCATTGCCACGCTGGCGATGGCCGGCATTCCGCTGCTCAACGGATTCCTATCGAAAGAGATGTTCTTCGCGCTGGCGCTGGACATCGAAGACCACTCGGTGGCGCGGCTGGTGATCAGCGTTGCGGCACTGCTCGCAGGACTGTTTGGTGTCGCCTACTCGCTGCGTTTTGTGTACGACGTATTTCTGTCGGGCGACGCTGCCGACATGAAGGTGGTCCCACACGAGCCGCCGCGCTGGATGCGCATTCCGGTGGAGGTGCTGGTGGTGCTGTGCGTGTTGGTGGGCGTGCTGCCGGCCTACACCATTGCGCCGGTGCTCAAGGCCGCCGCCGTCGGCGTGCTCGGCACGCGCGTGCCCGAGTACAGCCTTGCAGTTTGGCACGGCGTCAATGCGCCGCTGTTGATGAGCATCGCCGGCATGCTCGGCGGCATCGCGTTGTTCTTCTTTCTGCGTCGCTTCACCGACCTGCACGGCGACGTGCGGCGCTCGCCGGGACGCAGCGCGTTTTTGTGGCTGATGCGTCAGCTGGACGCCGTGGCCGAATGGGCCACCGCAGCGCTCGAGAACGGCAGTTTGCAGCGCTATCTGGGCTGGCTGGTGCTAGCCGCTCTGCTGATGGCCGCCATTCCGTGGCTGCACTTCGACTGGCTACCGGGAAGCGTGGCCACACAGCCGCTGCCGCTGCTCGGCTGGGCGCTGCTGCTGATGACGTTTGCAGCCTGTGCTGCGGTGCTGCGCTATCGTCGGCAAAGGCTGCTAGCGTTGATCATTATCGGCTCTGTAGGGCTCATGGTGAGCCTGATATTCGCGCTGCTCTCCGCACCTGACCTCGCGCTGACCCAGCTGCTGGTTGAGATGGTCACCATCGCCCTGATGCTGCTGGCGCTGAACTATCTGCCTGCCGAAACGCCAGTCGAAGAATCAAAGCTGCGGCGCGGCCGCGATGCCGTGATCGCCCTGCTGGCAGGCGGCGGCGTCATGGCGCTGGTATACGCCATCTTGACCCGCCCGATAGACACGATCGCGGCGCAAATCCTCGCGCGCTCAGTGGGCGAAGGCGGCGGCACCAACGTGGTCAACGTCATCCTTGTTGATTTTCGCGGCTACGACACCTTGGGCGAGATCGCTGTGTTTGGCCTAGCGGGCATCATCGTGCACGCGCTGCTCGCCGAAGCGCGTATGCGCGCCCAAGCCGTACCGAACACTGAACGTGACGCGCTGCTAATTCCCAGTCTGGTCGGACGACTGCTGTTTCCGCTGGCGCTGGCGGTCGCGATGTTCATGTTCTTGCGCGGCCACAACGAACCCGGCGGCGGCTTTATCGCCGGGCTGGTGTTGGCTGTGCCGCTGCTGCTGCAATACGTGCTGTCGGGCGCTACTGAGATTGAGAATCGCCTGAGGGTGAACTATCAGCTAACCATCGGCTTCGGGCTGCTAATCGCAACCTGCACGGGTATCGCTAGCTGGGCGCTGGGCTATCCGTTTCTCACCAGCACGTTTGGCCACCCGCACTTGCCACTCATCGGCGAGCTGCCGCTGGCCAGCGCGATGGCGTTTGATCTTGGCGTATTTCTGGTGGTCGCCGGCAGCGGCATGCTGACCTTGGTCATGCTGGGCACGATTGCCGTGCGTACGGCGAGGCCGTTGCGATGATGGAGTTAGCGCTGGCTAGCGTGATTGGCCTTCTCACCGCGTGCGGCGTTTGGCTACTGCTGCGTGCACGTACGTTCGACGTCATCCTCGGACTCACCTTTCTTGCTTATGCAGTCAACCTGCTGATCTTTTCGATGGGTCGGCTGGTGGTCGGCAAGCCGCCGATTCTGCGTGAAGGGCTGGCGCCGACCTTAGCCAATCATGTGGACCCGTTGCCGCAGGCGCTGGTGCTGACCGCCATCGTGATTGGCTTCGCGATGACTGCGGTCTTGCTGGTCGTCGCCATCCGCTCGCGCAGCGACAACGGCAGTGACCATGTCGATGCGCAAGCGGACAAAAAACCCGATCCGCCGATGCGCGAGAGCGACGTAAGGGGCGAGTCATGAGTTCGCATCTGATCGCGCTGCCGGTCATCGTGCCTTTGTTGGCCACTGCGCTGCTATTGCTGTGCGAACGCTTTGGGATCGCGATGCAGCGCGGAGTGGCCTTAGTCGCAACTGTGGCTCAACTGGCCATTGCCGCTGCCTTGATCATGCGCGCCGACGGCGGACAGGTTGAGGTGTATTTGGTGGGCAACTGGCAGTCGTGGGTAGGCATTGCGCTGGCGCTTGATCGCCTGTCCGCCATCATGCTGCTGACGACGGCAGTCCTCGGCGTTGCCGCGCTGCTTTATGCCACGTCAGGCTGGGATCAACGTGCGCCGCATTTTCATGCGCTTTTTCAGGCGCAGCTGATGGGCTTGAACGGGGCATTTTTGACCGGCGACCTGTTCAATCTGTTTGTGTTTTTTGAGATTTTGCTAATCGCCTCCTACGGTCTGCTGCTAAGCGGCGGTCATGGATTGCGCATGCGTGCGGGCACCCACTACGTCGCCTTCAACATTGCCGCCTCGACGCTCTATCTATTCGCGATTGGCCTGCTGTACGGCTTGCTGGGCGCGCTCAACATGGCCGAGATGGGACAGCGCATCGCTAGCGCTCCGGCCGAAAATCTTGCGCTGATTCAAGCCGCCGGCGGCATGCTGCTGGTAGTGTTCTGCGCCAAGGCGGCGATGTTTCCGATGTATATGTGGCTGCCGGAAACCTACGCACGGTCGCCCGCACCGGTGGTGGCGCTGTTTGCCATCATGACCAAGCTCGGCGTTTACGCCAGCCTGCGCGTCTACGGCACGCTGTTTGGTGCCGATGCCGGCGAATTGGCCAACTTCGCGTGGCCGTGGCTGCTGGCGGGCGGCGCAATCGGGTTGGGCCTGGCATCGCTCGGTGCGCTGTCGGCAAAATCGCTGGGCACCTTAGGCGGCTATCTCGTGGTCGCGTCAGCGGCGACGCTTTTCATCGCCGTGGGATTAGCAACGCCAGAATCGGTGGGCGCGGGCTTGTATTACTTGCTGCAAAGTTCGTTCGCCGCAGCAGGATTCTTTCTGCTGGCCGACACCATTGGCCGGCAGCGCCAGAGCGCTGGCGATAGTCTGCGCAAGGTCGATCAAATCGCCCGCCGCGGCCTGCTGGGTGGGCTATTTTTGGTGGCGGCGGCCAGCATCATTGGCCTGCCGCCATTCGCTGGTTTTATCGGCAAGCTCGCCCTGCTGGCTGCGGTGCCGACGTCACAGGCGGCGTGGGTTTGGCCGCTGATTTTGATCACCAGCCTGTTCATGCTGATAGCTCTCGCGACCGCGGGCAGCCATCTGTTTTGGCGTGAAGACAATGCCGAGCCCAGCGCCGCCGAGCGGCCGCACTCCGTGGAATACGCCGCCATCGCCGGACTGCTGATGTTCGCAATTTTGCTCAGCGTGTATGCCGGCCCCGCACTGCGCTACACGCAAGACGCTAGCGCGCAGCTGTTTGCGCCGCAGGCGTATCGCGATGCCGTGCTGAATGCACCCGTGGTGCCCTCGCCTGCTGGCAAGCATGCACCCAAGGATCATCCGTGAAGCGGTCCGCGTTCTCGCTGCCGCTAAGCCTGACGGTTGGCACGGTTTGGCTGCTGCTGATGGGCCGCATCGATGTCGGCACCCTCCTGATGGCAATAGTTTTGGCCGTGCTTCTGCCGCTGCTCAGTGAGCGCCTGCGAACGCAGCGTGCCGGCATGCGGCGTCCGCTGGTGGCCATGCGGCTTGCCGCCGTCGTGCTGTGGGATATCGTGGTGTCCAATCTGATCGTCGCGCGCTTGATTCTCGGCCGCGAGTCAAAGCTCAAGTCAGCCTTCATTTGGATTCCGCTCGACCTGCGCAACCCTTACGGCATTGCGGCGTTGGCCGGCATTATCACCATGACGCCGGGCACGGTTTCAGTCGATCTGAGCCCTGATCAACGCCATCTGCTGGTGCATTTTCTGAACGTCGACGATCACGCTGAGGCGGCGGCGCAAATCAAGCAGCGCTACGAAGCGCCACTGCTGGAGGTATTCCCTTGATCCTAGAGACCGCTTTGCTATGGGCTATTGGCGGATTTGCGCTAGCGATGGCGATGAATTTGGCGCGCCTGATCAAAGGGCCAAGCAGCAGCGATCGCATCCTCGCGCTCGACACGCTGTACATCAATTCGCTGGCGCTGCTGGTGCTGTTTGGTCTGCGCTTTAGCAGCGCCCTAGTATTCGAAGCCGCGCTGCTGATCGCGATGCTGGGCTTCGTCAGCACCGTAGTGCTGGCGAAATACGTGATGCGGCCGGACATTGTCGAATGAGCATGCAGCTTGTCGGTGAATGGCTCTTCGTGCTGCTGCTTGCGTCAGGCGTTCTCTTTGCGCTGGTCGGCTCGTTTGGCCTGCTGAAGCTTTCTGACCTTATGCGTCGCCTACATGGCCCCACCAAGGCGACGACCTTGGGCGTCGGCAGCGTGTTGATTGCCGCGATGCTGCATCACGCACTGGTTGACTCGAGCTTGAGCGTGCGTGAACTGCTGATCACGCTGTTTCTGTTCTTGACGGCGCCGGTCAGCGCGATGCTGCTGGCTAAATCGGCCATGGCGATCGATCCTGCGTCCAAGCCACCGCCGGCACCGCAGCCCAGGAACGACTCGGCAACCGATTCAAAAAGCGACGCTGGGTAAGCACAGATCGGGGATAGGTCAGATTGGGACGAGCTCTGATTGCGGCAAGGCGCGGATCAGGCCCGGCTTCAGATGGCGAAGCCGCTGGTCGACATCACGACCTGCCCGCCCAAAAACCCAACGAACGCTAGCAATAGAATCACGCCTTCGCGACGATCAATTTTAAGATCGCGACGCAGCATGAAGTACAAAAGTAGCGAGAAGCCCACCATCGCCGGCAGCTCGATCCACAGCAGCGAGCTGGCGACCGGCAGCGGATGCAGGCCGGCGGTAACGCCCAGTATCAGCAGCAGATTGAACATATTGGAGCCGATGACGTTGCCCATCGCCACGTCAGTTTGGCCGCGGTAAGCCGCCAGCAGGCTCGACGCCAGCTCCGGCAAAGAGGTGCCAATCGCCACCACGGTCAGACCAATCAGCAGCTCGCTCATGCCCCACATGCGCGCCATGACAACGGCGGCCTCGACCATTTCATTTGCGCCATACACGAGCAGCGCTAACCCAATCACCAGTCGCGTCAGATTGCGCTTCAAGCCGGGCTTGGTCTCGGCGACTTCAGCTAGCTCCAGCTGGACGCTATCAGGCTCGGCCTTGGCGTTGCGAAAGATGTACCACATCAGCCAGGCAAACCCCGCCAGCAGCAAGATGCCGTCACCTCGCCCCAGCGTGCCGTCGAGGCACAGAATCCATGCAAGCAGCCCAACGCCGATGAGCAGCGGGGCTTCAACACGCAGCAGGCGGCTCTGCACAATCAACGGTGCCACCAGCGCCGAGCAGCCGAGAATCAACCCGACGTTGGCTATATTGCTGCCGACCACGTTGCCCAGCGCAAGATCGTAGCTGCCGCGCATCGCAGCCAGCAGGTTGACCGTCATCTCCGGAGCCGAAGTGCCAAATCCGACGATCGTCAATCCGATGACAAACGGACTAATTCCGTAGCGCAGGGCGACGCCGGACGCGCCCTTTAGAAAAGAGTCGGCACCAAGCAGCAGCAGCAGCAGGCCAAGCGCGAAGCCGGCTAGCGCAGTCATCAACATAGGGGGAATTCTCGCAGCGCCGAGCGGCGCAATGGGCAAATCATAGCGCTTTCTAGTGGGTTGGCTGCCAACTGGGAGGTGAATCCGCCGTTGCGCTAGGGCCCTCAATAAAGACCTCCCACTGCCCGCCGATAGCGGCGCGCGCGCGCGCCAGCCTCTCATCTGGCTCAATCAGTCGCGAGCGACCGTCCAATGTGCATTCGAGGCTAGCCGCCAATAGGCTGGCATGTGCTTCATGCAGCGCGCTCGCCTGCACCGATTGAAAAACGCCGACGCGCTCGGCGACGTCAATCAGCCCCGGCGTGCTGCTGGTTGTGGTCAGCACAGGAGACTCATGCGCGTTCGCTAACACCAAGGCCTGCAGCAGAAATTCCAAATCGACTAAACCACCGACGCCCTGCTTGATGTCGAACATCGCCCCGCGCGTGCGATCCAGCTCAGCGCGCATGCGCAGCCGCATAGCGGCCGTGGCTCGACAGACCACAGCAAGCTCGCGCGGCCGTCCCAAAACGTCAGCGCGAATGCGCTCAAACGCGACACCTAGGGCGTCATCGCCAGCGACAAAACGCGCACGCACTAGCGCCTGATGCTCCCACGCCCACGCCTCACCGATCTGATACTCGGCGAACCGACGCAGACTGCACAACAGCATGCCTTTACCGCCGTCTGGGCGCAGCCGCAGATCCGCTTCGTATAGCCGACCGGCGGGCGTAGTGGTCGCCAGCAGCGCCAGCAACTTCTGCACCACTCGCAGCTGATAGCGCGTTGAATCCAAGGGTCGCGCGCCGTCGCTGTCAGCCAGCACCACTTCGTTGTCGAACAGAAACACGAGATCCAAGTCCGACCCAAACCCCAGCTCTTCGCCGCCCAAACTGCCATAGCCAACGATGGCGATGCCGGCGTGTGCGCCAGCGTCCGGCAGAACACCGTGTGCCACGCGCATGTCCGCCAGTGCAAGTTCAAACAGCGCTTGCAGCATCACATCTGCCAAACACGCCAGCTGGCGCGCGCTTTCCACCGCCGACTGGCGCTCGAACAAGCTTTCGCGGGCGATTCGGAAGGCGAGGCTCTGGCGACACTCGTTCAGCGCGTGCAGCCGCTGCTCAACATCGTTATTCGGCAGGCCGATGGCGGCAACACGCCACGCCTCGCGCATGGCGTCGCGGTCGGGCAAGACCTGCGCGGCGCGACCGTCGAGCAGGTCGTCGAGCAGCAGCGGATGCGCCGCCAGCCGCTCGGCCAACAGCGCACTGCGCGCCATCACGTCCACCAGCCGCACGCGTGCAGCAGGTTGCTCCTCGAGCAGAGCCAAATAGCTAGTTCGACCCAGTACCGCGCTGAGCAACCGCAGCAGCCGATCAGTGGTGATCGCCGGCGAGCGGCTGCTGGCGGTCGCCGCGAGCAGCGGCGGCAGCAGACGATCAAGCCGAGCGCGGCCGCGCGCCGAAAGTCCGCGCACCGCACTGGCGGCAACAAACACCTTCAGGGCCGCGTGCACGACGGCGGACTCCGGCATGCCGGCCGCTGCCAGCACGGCCTCGGTCGAATCGATTTCCAACTGCCGCCAGTAGCGCTCAAAGGCGGCGTTCTCGGCGACTGGAACTCGCTCACGCGCCTCGAACACGCGGGCGAACTCTCCAGCCACCACGGACCGCTGCGCGCTCAACGCGGCTAAGAACGCGCCCCAGTCGGCAAAGCCCAACCCAACCGCGAGCCGCTCTCCGCTCAGTGCGTCATCCGGCAGGCTGTGAACCTGCTCATCACGCAGCATTTGCAGGCGGTTTTCGACACGCCTCAGCATCACATACGCCGTCCGCAATCTCAGCGCACTGCGCGTTTCGATATGACCGGCTGACTCCAGCGCCGCCAGTGCGGGCAGCAGTCCGCGCGCGCGCAGAGGTGCCTCGCGACCGCCGCGAATCAGCTGCTGCAGCTGCACCACAAACTCGATTTCGCGAATCCCGCCCGGCCCGAGTTTCAAATGATCGACTAGGTCGCGTCTCTGCACCTCGGCTTCGATCATCGCCTTCATTTCGCGCAGGCCCTCAAACGCGGTGAAGTCAAGATAGCGCCGATAAATAAATGGACGCAGCGAGTTTAGAAACGTCTCGCCTGCTTCGATGTCGCCGGCAATTGGCCGCGCCTTCACCCATGCGTAGCGCTCCCAGTCGCGACCTTCGCGCTGAAAGTAGTGCTCCATCGCGCCAAACGAAAGTGCCAACCGGCCGACGCTGCCAAACGGCCGAAGCCGCATGTCAACGCGAAATCCAAACCCCTCTGCGGTTGTGTCACCGAGCAAGGCGATCAGCTTTTGACCAGCGCGCAGAAACCAGCTCTCGTTGTCCAACGGACGCGCACCGTCGCTGCTGCCGGCGCTCGGGTAGCCGAAGACGAGATCGATATCCGAACTGAAGTTCAGCTCACTGCCGCCAAGCTTGCCGAGCGCAAAGACCACCAGTCGCTGCGGCCGCCCATCAGCGTCGCGCGGCTGCCCGTGCCGCGCAACCAGCTGCTGCTCAATCGCCGCAAGCGCTACCTGCGTGCAGTGGTCCGCGAGCCGCGTGCTTTCTGCCAGCGCCCGCTCAAGCGTCGCGTCTGCCGCCAGATCGCTGGCAATTAATCGCAGGCTGCATGCGTGTCGATAGCGACGCAGCGCGCCCGGCCACTCGGCCTCGTTGTCCGCATCCAGCTCAAGCGTCGGCAGCGGGCCATGCAGCACATCGACTAGCGCAGGCCGCCGTCGCAGCTGCTCGAATGCGTAGTCGGATGCGAGGAGCAGCGGATCCAGCGCCGGCAGCGCCGGTTCCGCCACCCCCGCATCGCGCAGGCTCGCGCGACGCTTGGTCAGTAGCTCGGTGAGTTCAGGCATGAGCGGCATGCGTGGATTTTGGCATGCATGGCTTGCAAAGATTTATCGCGGAATCGTGTGGGAAGTGCGGTGCAAGTCGCTGGGCACCTGCCTTCGCGGGTGCGCCGGCTGAGGGGGACCAGTCGCTGAGAACCAGCAAGATCGATGTTTCGCCCGGCAACACTCAGCCTTTCGCGAGACAACCATCCAATCCGTCGCACCCGCGCACCGTCGCACCCTCGCACCGTCGCACCGTCGCACCGTCGCACCGTCGCACCCGCGCAGGCGTGTGCCCAGCGACTCTGGGCCCTGACCAACTCCCCGCTCTTACCCAACACCTCACACAACGGCGATTTCCGGCCACAGATCCCGCCAATAAGGATTGCCATCTTCGATCAAGCTCAGCTTCCAAGCGCGACGCCATTTCTTGATTTGTTTCTCGCGGACTATCGCCGCCTCCATCGAATCGTGCTGCTCGTAATACACCAACATCGTGACGTTGTTCTCATGGGTGAAACCAGGTGCCAGATGCTCGCGGTGCTGCCACACGCGCTGCACCAAGTGGCTGGTAACGCCGGTGTACAGGGTGCCGTTCCGACTGCTGGCGAGGATGTAACCCGCGGGTTGCTACATCGCTTTGAGAGGTTATAAACAAATTCGCTGGGCACCCGCCTTCGCGGGTGCGAC
>JBBSIY010000053.1:0-13093 GCA_038257785.1 Lysobacterales bacterium | reverse complement strand
CGACTGGCAACACGCTGAGACCACCGTTTGAACACGCCGCATCGAACAGGCTAGAGGTAGTTGCGGAACAGCTCGGCTCGCTGAGCCGCAAGGCAAGGGATTGCCTGTAAGCAACAAAAGCTCGTCATTGCGAGGCCAGCTTTTCGGCCGTGGCAATCCAGAAGGAGAACGTCGGAATTCGCGACAAGCGCATCTAATGCGCGCCTTGGATTGCCACGCCGCCTACGCCGGCTAGCAATGACGCGTTAAAGGCGGTTGTTTCAAAAGGTGCGCCTACCGCTCCTAGTGACACAAACATCTCACAAAGAATCCACCACCCATGCTTGCTCGCCTGCTATCCACCATTGCCTTAGCCATGATTGCCGCGCTGCCGGCGCGCGCGGTCGAAGAAGCCGACCTGTTGCCGATTGATGAAGCGTTCGCGCTCACCGCACAGGCGACCTCGCGTGGGCAGATCGAATTCACTTGGAAGATTGCCGAGGGCTACTATCTGTATCGCCACCGCACCGCGGTCAAAGCCGATGTGGATACGTTCACCGCGAATCCGCTGTCGCTGCCCGATGGTGATCGACATACCGACGAGTTTTTTGGCGAAGTTGAAACCTATCGCGGCGAACTCATAGCCACGCTGACGGGCACCGCGGCGAGCGGCGTCAATGCGCTCAGCATCAAGGTCAGCTATCAAGGCTGCGCCGATCTTGGCGTCTGCTACCCGCCGCATACGCAGACGCTTAGCGTGGCGCTGCCGGCCGATAGCGCAGCGGCTGGCGGCTTCACTACCTTGCCCATGGGCAAGGCGGTCAAGCCGCTATTCGGCAATTCCGAGCCCATCAACCTTCAAGCTGACGGCCTGCCGCTGCCGGACACTCAGGCCTTCCAGTTCGAAGCCATCGCGACCTCGCCGTCGGTGCTGCTGATGCGCTTTACGCCGGCACCCGGCTACTACCTGTATCGCGACCGCTCAAGCTTCAGCGTAGTTGCAGGCGAAGGCATCACCGCGATGGCCCCGCAGTGGCCACCTGCGCAGTCGCACTTTGATGAGCACTTTGGCGATGTCGCGGTGTATTTCGACCAGGTCGAAGTGCCGCTGCCGCTGACACGCACCGGTAGCGACGCACTGTCCGTCACCATTGAAGCCAGCTTCCAAGGCTGTCAAACCGACGGCATTTGCTATCCGCCGATGACGCGACAGGTCACGCTTGCGCTACCGGCAGGCGCATCCAACGCGGGCATTGATGCGACCGCAACAGGCGACACTGCGTCGATTGGACTTGGGTTGGTTCTGACCATCGTGCTGTCGGCGGTGCTGGGCGGCCTGATCCTGAATCTGATGCCCTGCGTGCTGCCGGTGCTGTCGCTAAAAGCGCTGTCGCTGGTGGAAGGCGGTCGCGACAACGCGCGGCGCAGCGCGCTTTGGTACACGGCCGGCGTGCTGGTGAGCTTTGCCGCTGTCGGTGCGGTGGCGCTAGGTCTGCGCAGCGCGGGATTAGCGCTGGGCTGGGGATTTCAGCTCCAGCAGCCGCTGGTGATCGCCGCGCTTGCGTATTTGATGTTCGCGGTGGGCTTGAGCCTGTCCGGCGTGTTTCAGATTGGCGCGAGCTTAGCGGGCGCTGGGCAGTCGCTCACTGAGAAAAAAGGCCCAGCGGGCGACTTCTTCACCGGGGTGCTGGCGGTCATTGTTGCGAGCCCATGCACGGCACCGTTTATGGGGCCAGCGCTTACCTATGCGTTCGCGGCACCGGTGTGGCTAGCGATGGGCGTGTTTCTTGCGCTCGGCTTTGGGCTTGCGCTGCCGTTTTTGCTGATCGGCTTTGTGCCAAGGCTGGCCAATCTGCTGCCCAAGAGCGGCGCGTGGATGAACACCTTCAAGCACGCGATGGCCTTCCCGATGTATCTGACGGCAGCCTGGCTCGTTTCAATACTCGCCGCACAACGCGGTGCTGATGGCGTGCTTTGGGTCCTCGGAGGCGCGGTCATTCTGGCGCTGGCGCTGTGGTGGCGGGAAAAGCTGCGCTACGACGACCGTCGCTGGCCGAAGCTCTTGGCGATGGCCGTACTGCTCGTCAGCCTGTGGCCGCTGTGCGTGATTCATCGCCTGCCGGCCAACGCTAGCGCAGCGGTGTCGCAGGCGGGGGTCGTCGCCTATTCCGCTGATGAACTGACCACGCTACGTGCGGAAGGCCGCGCCGTTTTCGTCAATATGACCGCAGACTGGTGCGTCAGCTGCAAGGTTAATGAAAAAGCAGTGCTGTCGCAGGATGGATTCAAGACCGCGCTGCAGCAGGCCAACGCGGTTTACATGAAGGGCGATTGGACCAACGTTGATCCGGCGATCACCGAATTTCTGAAATCGCACGGCGCCGTCGGTGTACCGCTATACGTGGTGTATCCCGCAGGGGGTGGCGAAGCCGCCGTGCTGCCAACCATTCTGACCACGAACATCGTGCAAGAGGCCTTGCTTACGGCCGGCGGCGGCTGAGCACGTGCTGCGCCAAACCCTTCTAGTGTTGGCGCTGGCATTGCTTGCTGGCGTCGCTGGACTGGCCGCTGGCCGATGGGTGTTTTCGGGTGAGCAAGCGGCGTTAGACGCTACGGAATCGTCCGCACCGGTTAGCGTCGAACTGCCGGACATCAGCGGACAGCTGCAGTCGCTTGATCAGTTCAAGGGCAGACCCGTGGTCATCAACTTTTGGGCAACGTGGTGCCCACCTTGCGTCAGGGAGCTGCCGCTGCTGGATGCGTGGCACGCGCGCCGCGCCGCTGACGGACTGAGCGTTGTGGCCATCGCGCTTGAACCTGACGTCGGCGTCGTTGCCGACTTTGTCAAACTGCACCAGCTCAGCCTGCCGGTGTGGGTAGCCGAACCCGGAGGTAACGACTTGTCGTCGCGTTTCGGCAATAGCAGGGGCGTGCTGCCGTATAGCGTTTTGCTCGATGCCGACGGCAACGTGATGCAACGTCACGCGGGCGAGCTCTCGACGGAAATGCTAGCCGCGTGGCGAGACCAGCGACAGAACTGACGCTGCTGCAACGCTGAAGATGCGAAACAGCCGTCTCGGGTAGCGCCGACATACTCCGGCGAACGTCGGCGAACTAGACAGCAACGCGCGCTTGTCAGACACTCTGCGGTCTTTCGGGGGGCGCGCAGTGGCCAACATTCTGGTTCTGAATGGACCCAACTTAAATCTGCTCGGCACGCGTGAGCCAGAAATATACGGCCGCGCGACGCTGGCTGACATCGAAGCTGATCTCACCGTGCGTGCCGCGGCAGCTGGCCATTCTCTGCACTGCTTCCAGAGCAATGCCGAGCATCTGCTTGTCGAGCGCATTCATACCGCGCGCGGCGACGGCACCGCCTTCATTTTGATCAACCCGGCAGCCTTCACACACACCAGCGTGGCGCTGCGCGATGCGCTGTTGGCAGTGGCAATACCGTTTATTGAGATTCATCTTTCCAATCCGCATGCACGCGAACCGTTTCGTCACACCAGCTATCTGAGCGACGTCGCTGTCGGCTTGATATGTGGCTTGGGGCCCATCGGCTACGGCTTGGCGTTGGCGGCGGCGACCCAACGACTAGACGCTGCATCCAACTAGCTCTTCGCATAAATACCCATTCTTCAAGTACCCACTCTTCAAGTACCCACGGAGTCCGCATGGACCTGCGCAAGATCAAAAAGCTCATCGACCTGCTAGAAGAGTCGAACCTCACCGAAATTGAAATCAAAGAGGGCGAGGAGTCGGTACGGCTTTCGCGCGCAGCCCCGCAGGCTGCGCCAGCGCCGATTTACTACGCGCCGCCAGCGCACCACGACGCGCCGCGCGCGTTGTCACAGGGCATGAGTTCACCGACCGAATCGGCCACAGGTGGCCGCGCGCCTGCGGCTTCCAGCGGATTGCCAGAAGGCCAAGTCCTGCGCTCGCCGATGGTCGGCACTTTCTACGCCTCGCCTAGCCCCGACTCACCGCCGTTCGTGAAAATCGGCCAAGCCGTCAAAGCCGGCGAAACCTTGGGCACGATTGAAGCGATGAAGATGTTTAACCCCATCGAGGCCGAGGTATCGGGAACCGTGGTGGCCATCCTCGTCGAGTCGGGACAGCCGGTAGAGTTTGACGAACCGATGTTTGTCGTTCGATGAGTTCGATGGAGATCCACTATCGCGACTTTGCGCCAGACTGGAAGCACAAAGTGCTCGGCCTCGCCATCGGCGGCCGTCAGAATATGGATGCGGTGCTTAAGACCGCCAATGACTGGTTTGCGAGTCGCAGCATCGTACCCATCAGCGTGGAAACGCTGATCCTGCCGGAGTCAGCGGCCGAGGATACCGCCTCAAGTGGACACGACGACACGCGCTACAACGTCGGCATGTTCGAGCTCAGCTCGCAACGCGTCCAAGTCATCCGCGTGTGGTACCGAGAATAACCATGCCCATGCTCGATAAAGTCGTTATCGCCAACCGCGGCGAAATTGCGCTTCGCATCCTGCGCGCCTGTCATGCCCTAGGCATCAAAACCGTTGCGCTGCATTCGACGGTAGATCGCAACCTCAAACACGTCGCTATGGCCGATGAGTCGGTGTGCATTGGGCCACCGCCATCCGCGCGTAGCTACTTGGACATTCCAGCGATCATCGCGGCCGCCGAAGTAACCGATGCGCAAGCTATTCATCCCGGCTACGGATTCTTATCGGAAAACGCCGATTTCGCCGAACGCGTGGAAAAGTCGGGCTTCGTGTTTATTGGCCCGAAGGCCGACACCATTCGGCTGATGGGCGACAAGGTCGAAGCGATCAAAGCCATGAAGGCCGCGGGCGTGCCGTGCGTGCCGGGCTCCGGCGGGCCGCTCGGCGACGATCCCGAGGTTAACGCGCGGATTGCCAAAGGAATTGGCTATCCGGTGATCGTCAAAGCCGCGGGCGGCGGCGGCGGGCGCGGTATGCGCGTCGTGCACACCGAACTGGCGCTTAAAACCGCCGTACCGACCACCAAGCAAGAAGCCAAGGCCGCGTTCGGCAACGACATGGTCTATATGGAGAAGTACCTCGAGAATCCGCGCCACGTGGAGATTCAGGTGCTCGCCGATGGCCAAGGCCACGCCATTCATTTGGGCGAGCGCGACTGCTCGATGCAGCGCCGGCATCAGAAGGTCGTGGAGGAAGCGCCTGCACCCGGCATCACGCCCGAGCTTCGCGCTGAGATCGGCAAGGTGTGCGTTGATGCGTGTTTGCGGATTGGCTATCGCGGCGCCGGCACCTTTGAATTTTTGTTTGAGGACGGCAAGTTCTATTTCATTGAAATGAACACGCGTATCCAGGTCGAACATCCGGTTACCGAAATGGTCACCGGCGTTGATTTAGTGCGCGAGCAGCTACTGATTGCGGCCGGTCGCCCACTTTCGTTTCGACAAGAAGACGTGGTGCTGCGCGGCCACGCGATTGAGTGTCGTGTCAACGCTGAAGATCCCGACACCTTCATGCCCTGCCCTGGCCTGATCAATCATTTTCACGCACCGGGCGGCCCGGGCATTCGTGTCGACAGCCATATCTACGAGGGCTATCGCGTGCCGCCGACGTACGACTCGATGATCGGCAAACTGATTGCCCATGGCGCAGACCGCGAGCAGGCAATCGCGCGAATGCGCGTGGCGCTCGGTGAAATGGTCGTTGATGGCATCAAGACCAACTTGCCGCTGCAGCAGCGAATCTTGGCCGATGCTGGTTTTCATGCCGGCGGGATGAACATCCACTACCTCGAAAAGCGTCTGCGCGAGCAGAAAGACGCCGCTATCGGACTCGGCTGAGTCGAGCGCACACGCCCATGCCATTCCTGCAACTTACCCTGCACTGCAGCGAAGCCGAGCAGCCACGCATCGAGAGTGCGCTGGAGGAGCTAGGCGCGCTGGCGGTTACCCTCAGCGACGCGCACGCCGATGCGCCAGACGAGCAGGCCATCTTTGAACCCGGCGTCGGCGAGCAGCCGCTGTGGGGAGAAATGCAGCTGGTTGCGCTGTTCGCCGCCGGCACGCGTGCCGACGCGCTGCTGCATGCGATTGAATCGCTTGATCCAGACATCGACTTGAGCTCAGCGCAATTTGTCGACGTCGAAGATCAAGACTGGGAGCGTGCATGGATGGATCAGTACGAACCGCTGCAGTTTGGTCGGCGGACGTGGATCGTGCCGTGGAATCGCGAGCTGCCAGCCGAGGCTGACACCAGCGACGCCGCCGTGCTGCGGCTCGATCCAGGCCTCGCGTTCGGCTCTGGCACGCATCCAACCACGGCGCTGTGTTTGGAGTGGCTGGATGGGCTTGATTTGGGCGGCTTGGAAGTCCTCGACTTCGGCTGCGGCTCGGGCATTTTGGCGCTCGCTGCGCTAAAGCTCGGCGCGGCGCACGTTGTGGGTATCGACAACGATCCGCAAGCGCTGCTGGCCACCCACGACAACGCCGAGCGCAACGCACTGCAGACACAGATCGAGGTGTTTCTACCGGCCGATGCACCGGCGAAAACGTATCCCGTTGTCGTTGCCAATATCCTCGCCTCAGCGCTCGACACGCTGGCCGACACATTGGCGAAGCGCGTCGCTTCGCGCGGACGCATTGCGCTATCGGGAATTCTTAAGGGTCAAGAAGACGAGCTGCTGACGCGCTACGCCGTGTGGTTCGATGACCTAAAAGTCACGCAGCGCGAAGACTGGCTGCGCATCGAGGGCGTGCGTCGGCGAGAATAGGCGCGTGTTTACCCAGTGCCCCTATTGCGAAACCGCTTACCCGCTGCCGCCTCGGCTGCTGGCAGAAGGCCGCGGTCGCATACTTTGCGGTCAGTGCGAACGTGAATTCAACGCATTAGATCGACTGCGTGAGCACGATGACTACGCCACCCAACCGTTTGTGGCCGCAGCACAGACGCCACGCCTCGAAACCGAGCCTGGGCCCGATCAGGGTGATTTGTTCAACGCCACAGCGGTCCCGCGCCAGCGCGCACCGAGGTTTGCTAGTACGCGACAGCAGGGATCGCGCGCATGGCTGTCGTGGGCGATCAGCGCCGTATTGTTGGCCGCCACACTCGGCATCCAAATCGTTAGCGCGCAACGCGCTGAACTCGCCGCCGATGCGCGCTGGCGACCGTGGCTGGAGAAAAGCTGCGCGCTGCTGAACTGCACGCTGCCACCGTGGCGCGACCCGCAGCGACTGCAGCTGCTGGCGCGCGAGATTGGCCCACACCCATCGACGCCTGATGCTCTGCTGGTCACCGCCACCATTCGCAACCCCGGTCCGTGGCGACAGGCCTGGCCAATGCTCGAATTGGCGCTGTCTGATCTTGACGGCCGACCGCTGGCGCTACGGCGCTTTGCGGCGGCTGAGTATCTCGGCGGCGCGCCGTCGGTCGATGCTCTATCAGCGGACGAGGCCGTGCTGGTCAGACTTGAGTTGCAGGACCCCGGCAAGTCGGCGGTCGCCTTCGCCTTTGAGTTTCGCTAGCACGCCCAACGCGCGCCTTAGCTCGATGACAGCGCACGTCAAATGTGCCAGCAAAGCCACATCTTCAGCTGGAAATCACTCGCATCCTAGCTAAGCGCGGCATACACTTGCCGACCGGGAAGTGGAAAGTCCGGCCCATCGTCAGCTCCTCGAGTCCCCGCCTTTGTCCCCCCGCAGCCCCTCTCGCGGCCACGCCGCGCCGCATGATCCAGCCCCGTCCAGCGCCGCTCTTCGCGAGCATGTGGCGCGTGCGGTGCGTCGCTATCTGAGCGATCTGAATGGCCACAATGATGGTGAGCTTCACGCCTTTGTGCTGCGCGAGGTAGAGACACCGCTGTTCAGCGAAGTCATGCAGCACTGTGATGGCAACTTGACGCGCGCTGCGGCGACGCTGGGGCTGAATCGCGCCACCCTGCGTAAACGCTTGATCGATCTGGGCCTGCACGAAAGCTAGCGCTCGCAACACGCGGCATCGCGCCTTGAGTCCATCTTGGCTCGAAGCAAGTTCACTCTCGCGGCTATACTTCGCGCCCCGGCACTGCGCCAGCCATTCAATAAACCGATGACCCAACGCCAGCCGATTCGACGTGCACTGTTGTCTGTCTCCGATAAGCGCGGCATCGTGGAGCTAGCGCAAGCGCTAGCCGCCGCAGGTGTTGATCTGCTCTCAACCGGAGGCACAGCACGCACTCTGCGCAGCGCCGGAATTGCCACCACCGACGTCAGTGCGGTGACGGGTTTTCCCGAAATCATGGACGGTCGCGTAAAGACGCTGCATCCGTTGATTCATGGCGGCTTGCTGGCGCGCGAACCGCTTGATCTCGACGTTATGGCAGAACACGCCATCGCGCCGATTGATTTGCTAATCGTCAACCTGTATCCGTTTGCCGCGACCGTTGCAAAGCCCGATTGCACCTTCGACGACGCCATCGAGAATATCGACATTGGCGGCCCGGCGATGCTGCGCGCGGCGGCAAAAAATCACGCGCGCGTTGCGGTCGTGGTCGATCCTGATGACTACCCAATGCTGACTGCGGCGCTTGCTGAAGGTGGCACCGTGGCGTCGCAGCGACGCTCGCTTGCGGCCAAGGCCTACGCGCACACCAGCGCGTATGACGGACAGATCGCCATGTGGCTGGGTGCACGCGCGCGCGAGCCGACCAAGCCCGAGGCGTGGCCGCGCAGCCTACATTTGGATTTCCAACGCGTCAGCCACCTGCGCTATGGCGAAAATCCGCATCAGCGCGGAGCGCTGTATCTGGAAGCTGGCAGCGCCGGCGGCAGCGTTGCCACCGCGCGCTTTTTGCAGGGCAAAGAACTTAGCTACAACAACATCGCCGATGCCGATGCAGCGCTCGAATGCGTGCGCAGCTTCGAGGCTGCGGCCTGCGTCATCGTCAAGCACGCTAACCCCTGCGGTGTCGCCATCGGCAGCACGCTGTTCGAAGCTTATGACCGCGCCTATGCCACCGATGCGACATCCGCGTTCGGCGGCATCATCGCCTTCAATCGGCCGTTAGATGCTGTCACCGCTAACGAGATCATCCAACGCCAGTTTGTCGAAGTGATCATTGCGCCGCAGGTGCGCCCAGACGCTTTGGAGGTGATTGCCAAAAAGGCCAACGTGCGCGTGCTGGCGACCGGAGACCTGGGGCCGACATCAGCATCCATCCACTATCAACGCGTGCGCGGCGGACTGCTGGCGCAAGACGCGGACAGCGACCATTTGACAGCCAGCGATTTGCAGGTGGTGAGTCAGCGCGGCCCAGAACCGAGCGAAATGATCGACCTGCTGTTTGCCTGGCGGGTGGCCATGTTCGTCAAGTCGAACGCCATTGTCTATGCGCGCAACCGGCGCACCGTAGGCATTGGCGCGGGACAGATGAGTCGCGTGATTAGCGCAAAGATTGCCGCGATGAAGGCCGAAGACGCGGAACTGCAGGTAGCGGGGTCGGTCATGGCCAGCGACGCGTTTTTCCCGTTTCGCGATGGCATCGATGCGGCGGCTGCAGTCGGCATCCGTGCCGTCATTCAACCAGGCGGCTCAATGCGCGACAGTGAAGTGATCGCCGCAGCAGATCAGCACGGCATGGCGATGGTGTTTACCGGTCGGCGGCATTTCCGGCATTAGGTTTAGAGATAGGTGTTGAGATTTGTATTGCGCCATTCGCAAGACGCAAGACGCACCCTAATTCGCAATGGAATCCGTCGATGAAGCTTCTCGTCATTGGTAGCGGTGGGCGTGAACATGCCTTGGCGTGGAAGCTGGCGCAGTCGTCGCGCGTGACCGAAATACTGGTCGCGCCTGGCAACGCCGGCACGGCGCGTGAAGCCAAATGCCGCAATGTCGCTATCAACGCAAGCGACATTGATGCGCTGCTGGCGCTAGCGCAGTCCGAAGCTGTCGATCTGACCGTGGTCGGTCCCGAAGGCCCGCTAGTGGCTGGAATTGTCGATCGCTTTCGCGCGGCCGGAATGCGCATCTTTGGGCCGACCGCGGCTGCTGCACAGCTTGAAGGCAGCAAGGCATTTGCGAAGGATTTTCTGGCGCGCCACCGCATTCCTACCGCCCACTACGCGGTGCATACCGAACTACTTTCGGCGCTGCGGTACGTGCGTGAACGCGGCGCACCCATCGTCATCAAGGCCGATGGATTGGCGGCCGGCAAAGGCGTCGTCGTTGCGATGACGCTGCAGGAGGCGGAAGACGCGCTGCGCGACATGCTTGAATCAAATACGTTTGGCGACGCCGGCGCGCGGGTGGTGATTGAGGAATTTTTGATTGGCGAAGAAGCGAGCTTCATCGTAATGGTCGACGGCGTTCACGCGCTGCCGATGGCCACCAGCCAGGATCACAAGCGCGTGGGCGATGGCGACACCGGCCCCAACACGGGCGGCATGGGTGCCTACTCGCCCGCGCCGGTGGTTACGCCCGAGGTGCACGCGCGGGTCATGCGCGAGGTGATCGAACCCACCGTGTTGGGCATGATCGAAGACGGTGTTCCGTTCAGCGGATTCCTCTATGCCGGCTTGATGATCGACGCCGACGGCGCGCCCAAGGTCATCGAATTCAACGTGCGCTTTGGCGACCCAGAAACTCAGCCGATCATGATGCGGCTCGACTCTGATTTCGTCGATTTGATCGAGGCTGGAATAGACGGCCGCCTAGATGACGTACAGCCTGAGTGGAACCCGCGCCCCAGCATCGGCGTGGTGATGGCCGCGGCGAACTATCCGGGCACGCCGCGCAGCGGCGACGTGATTCACGGCCTCGATGCGCCGCTAATTTCTGACAGCAAGGTATTTCATGCCGGCACTCGCTCTCAAAGCGACGCTGCCGTCACCGCCGGCGGCCGCGTTTTGACCGTGTGCGCGCTCGGCGACAGCGTAAGCGAGGCCCAAGCCTGCGCCTATCGAGCGCTCGCACAGATCAGCTGGGACGGCGAATTTCACCGCAGCGACATCGGCTGGCGCGCAATTGCGCGCGAACAGGACAAGGCTGGCCCGTAGGGTGCGCCTCGGGCGCACCTTTCAGTGACCAACTCGGTGCGCCCAAGGCGCACCCTACGCTGCTGCATCTATCCGCACACGGCCGCCGAAGCCGGCCTCGCAATGACGACTGAGGCGCTTCCGCAACCCGAATCCAGAAACCTTCTGCTAGTCTCGTGGCGTCGCTCTTGGCACCCACAACCGTATGTCGCAATCGCAATTCTCCCTGCTCCGCCAGCGCCGCTTTCTGCCGTTCTTTCTGACCCAAGCGCTGGGCGCGTTCAACGACAACGTTTTCAAAAATGCGCTGATCATCCTGATTGCGTTCAAGGGCTCGACGCTGATGGGGCTGGGCTCGACTGAGCTCACCATCGTCGCGGCAGGAATTTTTATCCTGCCATTCTTCCTCTTCTCCGCCACGTTTGGTCAACTTGCCGACCGCTATGAGAAATCGCGGTTGATCCGTTTCACCAAGCTGCTGGAAATCGTCGTGATGGTGCTGGCGGCGATTGGTTTTGCGCTCGATAGCCTCGGCCTGCTGATCTTCGTGCTGTTTCTGATGGGCACGCAGAGCACACTGTTTGGCCCCGCCAAGTTCGGCATATTGCCGCAGCACTTGGCACCAGAAGAGTTGGTTGGCGGCAACGGGCTGATCGAGTCTGCGACGTTCTTGTGCATTCTGCTCGGCACGATGCTCGGCGGCATTCTGATTGCGCAAGGTGGCCACGGGCCGACCATTGTTTCGGTGACCGTGCTGGTGATCGCGGCCGCTGGCTATGCCACGAGTCGCCATATCCCGATCGCGCCGGCCACCGCGCCCGATCTCAAGATCAACTGGAATCCGATCACTGAAACATGGCGCAACCTCAATTTTCTGCGCCGTAACCGCACGGTGTTTTTGTCGATTCTTGGGATCAGCTGGTTTTGGTTTTTCGGCGCAACTTTCCTGCAAGTCTTACCCGGTTACACCAAGAACATACTCGGCGGCAGTGAAGCCGTCGCCACATTGGCACTGACGCTCTTTTCATTGGGCATCGGCGCAGGCTCGCTGCTCTGCGAGAGGCTTTCACACCGGACGATAGAAATAGGACTCGTGCCGCTCGGCGCGCTGGGAATGACCGTGTTCGGGGTGGACCTGTACTTTGCCCATCCCGAGGCCTCGACCAGCGTGGGACTCGGCGCGTGGGAGTTCGTGCGGCAGGATGGCAACTGGCGCGTGGTGATGGATTTGATTCTGATCGGCGCATTTGGCGGTTTATACATCGTGCCGCTATTCGCACTGGTGCAGCAGCGCTCCGAGCACAGCCATCGCTCGCGCATCATCGCCGGCAACAATATTTTAAACGCGGCGTTTATGGTGGTTTCCGCGATTGGCTCTATCGTCGCGCTGAAATACCTCAGCATTCCTCAGCTGCTTCTGGCGACTGCCATCCTCAACGCGATAGTGGCAATCTACATCTTCGCGCTGGTGCCGGAGTTCGCAATGCGCTTTGCCTGCTGGGTGCTAATCAACACCTTGTATCGACTCGACACGCGCGGCATCGAGGCGCACGTGCCCGACGAAGGGGCAGCGTTAATCGTCTGCAACCACGTCAGCTATGTCGATGCGCTGCTGATTGGCGGCGCCGTTCCGCGGCCGATTCGCTTCGTCATGTACTACAAGATCTTCAACATCCCGATTATGCGTTGGGTGTTCAAGACAGCGCGCGCAATACCGATTGCCGGGGCCAAAGAGGACCCGGAGCTGATGCGTCGCGCCTTCGAAGAAGTGGATCGTGCGCTCGCCGATGGTGAGCTTATCGGCATATTTCCCGAAGGTGCGCTGACCAAGGACGGCGAGATCGCGACGTTCCGCGCCGGCGTTGAACGGATTCTCGCTACCCGCCCGGTGCCCGTCGTGCCGCTAGCGCTGACCGGGATGTGGAGCAGCATGTGGAGCAAGCGCGATTCGCAGCTCCGTCGCATGCGCGTGCCGCGTCGGCTGCGCGCTGCTGTTAGCCTGCTGGCCGATGCGCCGGTGCCACCCGAACTAGCCACCGCCGAGCTGCTGGAAGCAAAAGTCCGCGCGCTGCGCGGCGATCAAGCGTGACGGGTCAGCCGACGTAGCCCGCTAGCACCAGCAGGG